>JAKADE010000723.1 GCA_021820785.1 Pseudomonadota bacterium | reverse complement strand
GCGGCATCTTCGGCGCGCTCGCCACCGGCATCTTCAACGACCCGGCCCTCGGCGGACCCGGCGGATCGGCCTATCCGGGCCTCTGGGCACAGCTGATCATCCAGGCCAAGGCGGTGGGCCTGGTCATCGTCTGGACCGCGGTGGTCTCCGCGATCGGCTTCTACCTGCTCAAGCTCACGCTTGGACTGCGGGCCTCCGAGGAGGAGGAGCGCGAGGGTCTGGACATCACCGTGCACGGCGAGCGCGCCTACGACATGTAGCGCCGCTGAAGACGCCGCGCCCCCGGCCGCCGCGCCGCGGCCGGGGGCGCGTGGATTGTGAGAGACAGCACCTGTTCTGGTGCGCGCAGCTGTGCCAGAGTAATCGGCGACGTCGCGGCGATGAGCGTGCCGCGGCGCCCGGAGGCGCTCATGTCACGCACCACGATGTTCTTCAGTCTGCTGACCGCCGCGTTGCTGCTCGGGGCGGTGGCGCCGGCGCACGCGGGCGTCTACCGCTGGGTGGACAAGCACGGAGTGGTTCATTACAGCGATCAATGGCGCCCCGGCGCCGTCCGGGTCGCGGCAACCGCGGATGGCGCCGCCGCGTCCTCTTCGGGCACGGCGGCGGGCGTCAGTGCCGGGGACCACGCCGCCGACCGCATGATCCAGCATGCCGCCGATGCGCGCGCGGTGCACGCCGAGGAGGCGAAGCTGCGGGCCAAGCGCTGTACCCAGGCCAAGGCGGTCTACCATCGGCTGATCTTCGCGCGTCGCCTGTTCACCACCGGGGCACACGGCCAGCGCCACTACCTCAGCGACGCACAGGCCACGGCGGCCCGCATCAAGGCCCGCGCCACCATGAACCGCTGGTGCGGCCAGCCGGGCGGCGATTGAGTTCCGCTGGCGGCCCGATCGTCCTATAGTGGCGCGCCTCGGCCGGCCGGCCGATTCAGCACGAGGCCACCACAGCGATGCGCGTAGGATTCGTCGGACTCGGCGCCATGGGCGCACACATGGCCCGCAACCTGCACAAGGCAGGTCTGCTCGCCTCGGTGTACAACCGCACCCCGCAAAAGGCTGAATCGCTCGCCGCAGAGCTCCGCATCCCCTCGAGCGCCTCACTGGCCGAGCTGGCCACACGGGTCGACGCTGTCGTCAGCTGCGTGTCGGCCGACTCCGACGTGCTCGAGGTCACGAACCAACTGGCGCCGGGGCTCGGGGCCGGCGCACTGCTCATCGACTGCTCGACCGTCGCGGCCGACACCGCACGGCGCGCGGCGGAACTGCTGCGCCCCACAGGTGCGGCCTTTCTGGATTGTCCGGTGAGCGGCGGCACCGAGGGGGCGCGCGACGGCACGCTGGCCGTCATGTGCGGCGGCGATCCGCAGGCCTTCGAGCGGGCCCGACCCGTCCTCTCGGCCATGGGCCGCACCGTGACGCTGTTCGGCCCGGTCGGCAGCGGTCAGGCCGCCAAGGCCACCAACCAGATCATGTGCGCGGGCATCATCGATGCGGTCGCGGAGGCCATGGCGTTCGCGCGCGCCCAGGGTCTGCCGCTCGAGAAACTCATCGACACCCTCGGCAAGGGCGCCGGTTCGAGCTGGTACTTCGTGCACCGCGCACCGAACATGGTGCGCGGCGCCTACCCTGCGGGCTTTCGCGTACGGCTGCACGCGAAGGATCTGACCATCTGCCGCGACATGGCGGCGCGCTTCGGCGTCTCGCTGCCGGTGGTCGAGCGCATGCTCGGCGAGTACGCCGAACTGATCGCCCGCGGTCACGGCGATGAGGATATTTCGGCGGCCTTCCGGCTCAAGGCCGAGTTGTTCGATCCGCAGAACGGCACGCCGCGCGACTGAAGGAGCCGTTCAGGACGCATCCGGCTGCGCCGCCGGCGCAGCCTGCGCGAAGGCGGGCAGCGACTCCAGGTGCGCCCCGACGGCCGTGAGCGTCGGGTAGGGTGCGAGGTCGCAATGGAAGCGGCGCGCATTGAACAGCTGCGGCACGAGACACACGTCGGCGAGGCTGACATGGCCGGCGAACAGCGTGCGCGCATCGCTGCTGGCGCGCGCCTGCACCTCCAGGCCGGCGAACACCACGCCGATCCAATGCCGATACCAGGCGTTGACGCTCTGCTCGTCCTGGCCGAGCGGCCCGCGCAGATAGTTCAACACCCGCAGGTTGTTCAGCGGATGCAGATCGCAGGCGATGGCGAGCGCCATGGCGCGCACCTGGGCGCGCGCCAGCGGTTCGCGCGGCAGCAGCGGGGGCTCGGGGTGGGTCTCCTCCAGGTACTCGAGGATGGCCAGCGACTGGCCGATCACCGCCCCGCCGTCGGCGAGCGCCGGCACCAGGCCCTGGGGATTGCGCGCCAGGTACTCCGGCCGGCGGTGCTCGCCCGGCCGCAGATCGACCGGCACCGACTCGTAGGCGATGCCTTTGAAGTTCAGGGCGATCCGCACGCGATACGCCGCGGAGCTGCGGAAGAACGTGAACAGCTGCATCGCGAATCACTCCTTCGAAGCCGACGCCCGGCGGGCCCGCGAGAGTGCCACGGCGGGCGCGCCGGGGGAATGCTC
>JAKADE010000722.1 GCA_021820785.1 Pseudomonadota bacterium | reverse complement strand
CGGACTCGCCTGGGTCTCGCTCTTTCTCTGGGGCGGGTACTTCTTCGGCAACGTTCCGCTGGTGAAGCGCAACTTCGGCCTGGTGACCCTCCTGATCATCGCCGTGTCGATGGTGCCGGTGGTGCTGACATTTCTCAGACGCCACCGCGCGCATCCCGAAATCCCCTGATATCCCCGCAGGGTGCGGTACCGCGGCGGGGCCGCGCGGCAGTATGATGCCGAGGCAGTGCCCGGCGATGCGACCGGCCGCTGCCTGCGAGGCCCGTCCATGAGCCCACTGCCGATCCAGCCGTTGCGCACTTGTGCCGAGCGCAAACACCCGTGGCCCTGGCGCTCGCGCGCAGCGGCGCGCCCCACAGCATGACCGCCCCGTACGACTACATCATCGTCGGCGCCGGATCGGCCGGCTGCGTGCTCGCCAACCGGATGAGCGCCGATCCGGCGCTGCGCGTTCTGGTGCTGGAAGCCGGCGGCCGCGACACGTCGTTTCTGATTCACATGCCGGCGGGCATCGCGCGGCTCACCACGCCGGCGGTCAACTGGCTGTACGAGACCGAACCGCAGGGGGCACTCGCCGGCCGCCGGCTGTTCTGGCCGCGCGGCAAGACGCTCGGCGGATCCAGTTCGATCAACGCCATGGTCTACATTCGCGGTCAGCGCGCCGATTACGATCACTGGAGCCGTCTCGGCAACCCCGGCTGGGAATTCGACGCGGTGCTGCCGTACTTCCGCCGTGCCGAGCACAACGAGTCCTTCGAGGACGAGTGGCACGGCCGCGGCGGTCCGCTGAACGTGAGCGCACGCCGCTACACCAACCCGCTCACCCATCAGTTCGTGGCCGCAGCCGAAGCGGCCGGCCTTGCTGCGAACCCGGACTTCAACGGCCGTGACCAGGAGGGCGCCGGGCTCTATCAAGTGACCCAGAAGGCCGGCCGGCGCTGCAGCGCTGCCGATGCCTATCTGCACCCCATCGCCCGCCGCCCCAACCTGACGGTGCTCACCGGCGCGCTGGCGCTGCGAGTGCTGTTCGAGGGGCGCCGCGCCATCGGGATCGAGTATCTGCGCGGCGGTATCCGTACCGAGGTCCGCGCGCAGCGCGAAGTTCTGCTCGCCGGCGGTGCGATCAACTCTCCGCACCTGCTGTTGCTCTCGGGGATCGGTCCGGCCGACGAACTGCGCGCGCACGGTCTTGAGGTGCGCCACGACCTGCCGGGCGTCGGGCGCAACCTGCAGGATCATCTCGATGTGCACGTCATTCACGCGTGCAAGCGGCCGGTGACGCTCGATGCCCGGGCCCGAGGCTTCGGAGCGCTGCGTACGGCGCTGCGTTACGCGCTGTTTCACGATGGTCCGGGCGTGAGCAACGTCGCTGAGGCCGGCGCTTTCCTGCGCAGCTCGGCGCAGGCCCCGACGCCCGACGTGCAGATGCACTTCATCCCGGCGTACGTCGTCGATCACGGACGGCGCAGAATGCCGGGCTACGGCATGACGCTGCACGTGTGTTATTTGCGTCCGGGCAGCCGCGGCTCGATCCGCCTCGCTTCGGCGCAGCCGACCCAGGCTGCGCGCATCGACCCCGGCTATCTCACCGATCCGTCCGATCTGGCCCCGCTCATCGCCGGCATCCGGCGGGCGCGCGACATCTACGCGCAGGCGCCCCTGCGCGCAGACCTCGGTGAAGAGGTGTTTCCCGGCAGCGCGCAGCGCAGCGATGCCGATCTCGAACGCTTCATCCGCGCCGCCGCCGAGACGGAATATCACCCGGTCGGCACCTGCAGGATGGGCACGGACGCCGAGGCCGTGGTCGATCCGCAGCTCAAGGTCCGCGGGCTGGAGGGGGTGCGGGTGGTGGATGCCTCGATCATGCCGACGCTGGTGAGTGGCAATACCAACGCGCCGGTCATCATGATCGCGGAGAAGGCCGCCGATCTGATTCTCGGCGTGCGGTCCGCCCCGCACTGAGCGGACGCGGCGAGCGCCGCGTGCGCACCTCAGGGCCGGGTGCGGGCCATTTTGCCGAGCACGCGCAGCGCGCGTTTCTTTGGGTGCGGGCCGCTCAGGGCGCGCCCTTTGCCGCCGAGGACACGCAGCGCCCGGTTCTTCTTCAGGCTGAGCGCATCGCGTGCCTGCGCGGCGCTGAGCCACCCGCCCGTGAAGTCCGCGCGCTGCAGACCGACGCGGATGTAGGAGTTGTGGCGCATCAGGCGCCAGATCAGCCGGCTGCGTTCGTTTTCGATCATGGCGATGATCGGGCCCTGATCGATGCCGAGGAAAGCGTCGTCGACCCAGCCGCGACCCCGGACCACGTGCCCGGTGCTCGCCAGGCGCGCATCGAGGAAGCTCGGATTGAAGGAATCGAGAAAGCCGTACCGGGTGTAGATCATGTCGCCGTAGCGGCGCAGCAGCGCCTGGGTGGCTTCGGTCACGTAGCGCGGGACGAACATCAGCGAGCCGATGACCGCGGTTGGCGCCAGCGTGCCGTCATCGACGCTGTGCTTGCTGATGCCGCGCGCCACGTAACCGTAAAACTGCCGGATCCGTCCGTCATAGCGCGCCCGGACGTAA
>JAKADE010000721.1 GCA_021820785.1 Pseudomonadota bacterium | reverse complement strand
GCATCGCGCCGGGCGGCAACATCAATTACCTCACCGGGCATGCGGTCTTCGAGGCCACGCACGGCACGGCGCCGAAGTACGCCAACCTCGACAAGGTGAACCCGGGGTCGGTGCTGCTCTCCGGAGAGATGATGCTGCGCTACATGGGCTGGACCGAGGCCGCCGACGCCATCATCGCCGCGATGGACAGGACCATCGGCCAGAAGACCGTCACGTACGACTTCGCGCGCCTGATGGACGGAGCGACCGAGGTGTCGACCTCGGCGTTCGGCGACGCGCTGATCCGCAACCTCTGAGGCCCGCAGCGGGAGCGCGGCCATCGAGCGCACGGCGGCCATATTCGACTGGGCGCGCAAGGTGCGCGCACTCGCGCAGAATGGCCTGACGTTCACGCGCGACCCGTTCGACCGCGAGCGCTACCGGGAACTGCAGCGCCTCGCGGCCGAACTGCTCGCCGGGGAGCTGCAGATCCCGCCGGAGCGGGCCGAGGCGCTCTGGAGCGGCGAGGAGGGCTACGCGACGCCCAAGGTCGACGTGCGCGGCGGTGTTTTCTCGGGCGACCGGGTGCTGCTGGTGCGCGAGCGCGCCGACGGGAAGTGGACGCTGCCCGGCGGCTGGGTGGACGTGAACGACTCGCCCGCCGCGGCGGTGGAGCGCGAAATCCGCGAGGAATCCGGCTATCAGGCGCGGGCCGTCAAGCTCGCCGCACTCATCGACCGGCGCAGGCACCCGCACCCCCCGAGCGTTCACCACATCTACAAGCTGATGTTCGTATGCGAGCTCACCGGCGGTCAGCCCGCGACCAGCAACGAAACCGACGCGGTCGGATTCTTTCCGGTCGCGGCGCTGCCGGAGCTGTCCACCGGCCGTGTGCTCGCCCCGCAGATCGTGCGGCTCTACGAGCATCACCTGCATCAGGACCTGCCGGCGGAGTTCGACTAGCGGCGCGGGCATTGATCGGCCCGCCCCGCCCGGTAGACTCGCGTCCATGAACCGCATTCTCGTCGTGCTCGGTGTGGTGCTGATCGTGCTCGGCCTCGTCTGGCCGTGGGTGCGGCGGTTGCCGCTGTTCAAGCTGCCGGGCGACATCGTCATCGAACGACCCGGCTTCCAGTTCTTCTTTCCGATCACCACCATGCTGCTGGTGAGCCTCGCGATCTCCATCATCGCGTGGATCCTGCGCCGCTGAGGCGGTGCAGGCTCAGGCGCCGGCGCGCGCGAGACGCTCGGCGAACGCTCCGAGCCGCTCGGCGGCCGCATCCAGGGTTGCCTCCCGCTTCGCGATGCACAGGCGCACGCACGAGAGCGGCGGCGGTGCGGCATAGAACGGCGACAGCGGGATCGAGGCAACCCCCGCCTCGGTGAGCAGCCGCTCGGCGAATGCGACATCGCCGGGGGGCGCGAGGGCGGAGAAATCGAGTAACTGGAAGAATGTGCCGGCCGCCGGCGGCAGCCGCAGCGCGCAACCGCCGAGCGCGGCGCGCAGCCGGTCGCGCCGGGCCTGAAAGAACCCGGGCAGGTCCACACCGGTGTCCGGGCGCTCCGCGAGGTAGCGCGCGATCGCCTGCTGCAGCGGATGCGCGATGCTGAACGTGTTGAACTGGTGGACCTTGCGCAGCTCCGCGGTGAGCGCCGGCGGAGCGACGCCGTAGCCGACGCGCAGACCGGTCGCATGCAGCGTCTTGCCGAAGGAGAACACCGCCAGACTGCGCTCGCGCAGGCGCGGATGGGTCAGGACCGACGCGTGCGCGCGTCCGTCAAACACCATGTGCTCGTAGACCTCGTCCGAGAGCACGGTGATCTCGCGCCCCGCCACGATCGACGCAAGTGCATCCAGATCGTGCGCACCCGCCACCGTGCACGTGGGGTTGTGCGGGGAATTGAGCAGGATCAGCCGGGTGCGCTCATTCACCGCTTCGCGCACCCGGTCCCAGTCGTAGCGGAACTCCGGCGGCGCCAGTGGCAGACGGATGCAGCGCGCGCCGGCGAGGCGTACGGCCGGCTCGTAGGCGTCATAGGCCGGATCGAACGCGATCACCTCGTCGCCCGGACCGGCGAGCGCCTGGATCCCGCTGTAGATCGCTTCGGTGGCTCCGACCGTCACGGTAATCTCGTCCTGCGGGTCGACGTGCAGGCCGTAGCGGGCCTCGAGCTTGCGTGCGATCGCGGCGCGCAGTGCCGGCAGCCCCTCCATCGGAGCGTACTGGTTGTGACCCTGGCGCATCGCCTCGGCCACCTGCTCGGTCAGGCGCGGATCGATGTCGTAATCGGGGAAGCCCTGGCCGAGATTGATCGCCCCGAGCGCCTGCGCCCGGCGTGACATCACCGTGAAGATGGTCGTGCCGACCTCGGGCAGCTTGCTGCGCCCGAACCCGCTCATCGGCCCGCCGCGGCGCGCGGGCGGCTCACGCGTTGGCTTCCGCTGCCGCGATCGCCGCCCCGATCACGCCCGCCTGGCCGGCGAACTGCGCCGGGCGGATGCGCGCCTCGGAACGCAGCAGCGGAGCGAAGTCGGCAAACCGCTCGCTGATCGCGCCGCCGAGGATGAACAGATCCGGCCAGAAC
>JAKADE010000720.1 GCA_021820785.1 Pseudomonadota bacterium | reverse complement strand
ATATTCCGCCTCGGTCCGCACCGCGGTCACGCCGATCGCCTTCTTGAACGGCATCCAGGCCCGCAGGATCGCCTGCGGGTCGGGGGTAGTGTTGTGTGCATGACGCATATTCAGTTTCTCCGCTTCCACTTGTCGCGGTCGTACTCGGCGTGGGTGAGGACTTGACGGATGTACACCTTGCGCCGGTTGTAATGGATCACCGCGATCAGGCGGTATTTGTTCCCGCCGATGTTGAACACTGTGAACGGGTCAACGTAATCGGCGCTGCCAAAGGTCTCCCGCAGGACGTTGAAGTCCGCAAAGACCTCCCGGCGCATGATCCGGTACCACGCCTCGAGCGGCCCCTCGGCGCCCGGATGCTTCTTCCAGAACTCGACCAAGGCGGGCTTCGCGATGACGTGCATCGCTGCTAATATACCATACTGGTATTATCGGTCAAGACGGCGCCCATCACTCCGGATGATTCAGCCGGATATTGATCCCGCCTGACAGCCCCTGGCGCCGCGGGGTATCCTCTGCATGCTCGAGCCCCCGTGAAAGTGCTTGGCCGCGGTGCGGCCCAGGAGGCTTTGCCGGTCTTCTCCGCCCCAGAGCGCCCGCGGCGGTCGCTCCTGGGGCGGACCCGCGCTGGTCCGCTGCACATCGCCATCATCAGGAAGTAGCAGCGGCGGTTCTGCGACGGCGGGAGTGGTGAAAGCTGCCGCGCGCGGCGCACGTGTACCGCTCATCGCCACACGCAGTGTCCCAATACGCGGGGTTTGGCCCTTGAGGGGAGCCGCGCGGCCCGCACATGACCGGCGGCGGCGCGCTGCTCGATCTCAGCGCCATGTCCGCAGTCATATTCACCGACGTATCCTCACCCTGGACAACGTGCCGCGGGCGCTCGCGAACTTCGATATGCCAGGCTTCATCAATCTCGTCACCGAAGCCCCCAGTGGCCGGATCACAGCGGTCAGGTACACCCGACACCAGCGAGCTGCTCCAATCTGCAGCGCTCGCGATCCGCGCCAGGGTGACCGCGTGGGGACGCGCCGATTCGTTGTTGCTGTGCGCCACTATGGTCGACGGCCTGAAGTCCGCGGCGCAGACCTTCTCGAAGTACACGAAACGGCCGTCGTGCGACGCGGGGCAAGAGAGACTCGCGTGACCTCCTACACCACAGGCGCCAATCGAGCGACGGCCAAGATGCCGCAATAACTGCGGTGCGCATGGCCTCATGACAAACCTGCCTTGTGCGCAGCTCTCTGGCGTTATTCCGGCCGCACCATCGCTCAATAGTCCTCGGCCTCGAATCCCATGACCTCAGCTGGCTCATCCCCCTCAGCCTGCACGCCGACGTACAGTCGATCCATACGCACATCAAAATACCCCGTTCTTGCGCCCACCTTTGTCGGAACGTTCGCGATCAGACCGTAGCGATCGCGGGTCATCTGCTGAACCACGCTCACGAACCCCTCACCTCCAATGATGTAGATCCGCTTGCGAGACGCGTCGTAGAAGGCGTCATCCGCCTCACCAACAATATCGGGCACGAGCGAGACGACCTTTCCGGTGCGCGTATCGAAGACAATCAACATCGGGTTCTTGCGCGTCACCGTGAACAGCCGGTGGTCGGCCTCATCGAATGTCATCGCGTAATTGCCGCTCAGACCTCCCGGCAAGGGCCATTTCGTCGATTTCCCGGTGTTGCGATTGATCGCCAGCACCGCATTGCCGCACGTGGGACAGTTGGCGTACAACATCGGCCCGTGCATCTCGATGGCGAAGCGTTCCGGATGGTGGCCGGTCTTCCAGATCTTGCCCACCCGGCTATCCGTAGCCGGATTGATCGCCGCGATACCGCCGTTCGGCCAATCACCTTCCGCGACCAGAACCAGCTTGTGCACCGGATCCCACACCTCGTCATCGGCGTCTCCACTGAATCTGATGCTCTTCTTCAGGTGAAACGTCGAAGCATCGAAGATGTATACCGCGCCGTGCGAGCTTGCGGAGAATAGCTCGTTGAACCCCTGCGCATAGAGTTCGCCCTGCGGCCCCGGCACCCCGGGGATGAAATGCACCAGGCTCCCGTCGAACCAGTTCTCCACGCCCACCCCGTTGCTGCCGACGATGGAGAAATACAGCATGCGCCCTTGGCCATCAAAATGGTCGATCCGCCCGTAATGGCCTGGGATCGGAACCTCCTCGTACAGCTCGAGCGGCAGCCTCGCTGGCGGAACGGTCAGCGCCGGCGCCGGCGCGGCCGCCGCATCGGTGACGTTGAGGAGTCCTGCACTCAGCAGCACGGCAAGGGGGAAGAGAAGCTTCTTGTTCATCTCAAATCACCTCACGCGGGTCAATGCAGAACTGCTGGATTGATTCACGGGCCCGGTTGGAAGACCAGGATCCTAGCCCCATGGCCACCGCCAGCAGGCACGGCCACGTAGTAACGATCAAGCTGTCTCACCCAGAGCGATGTTCTGGCGTTTGCTCCCGTGGAGACCCTGGCGATCTCCGTGTAGCGGTCGGCGCTCCATTGCTGATAAACGGCGACGTACCCCTGGCCGCCGGATGCGTAGATGCGGCG
>JAKADE010000719.1 GCA_021820785.1 Pseudomonadota bacterium | reverse complement strand
GAAGCCGCTCGCGCACTCGCGGCAGATCGGCGGCAAGGACGACAAGATTCCGGACGTGATCCTCGATCAGGCCGAGGCCGTCATGGCCGACATGATCCGCCTGGATGCCCAGCGCTCGACCCCGCAGGTCGCGCGCGGCAGCTGAGACACCTCTCGGGGAGCGGGCGGCCCGGCCGCCCGCTCAGCCCAGCAGGACGCTGTGGATGTTCCAGGTGTCCTCGGCCAGCACGTTCGGGATCCCTTCGGGCGCGGCGGCCGAGGGATGCTCTGCGCTGTCGCTGAAGGACTCCGCCATGGGCACCGTATCCTCCTCCGCGCGATACTGCGCCGCCCGGCGCAGGTGCACGAGGCGGGCGCGGATCTCCCGCCCGAATCGGCTGCGCGCCCCGAGCAGCGTCTCGGCGCGCTGGATCTGACGCATCAGCGCCAGGCACTCGGCGCGGGTGCCGTACTCGTCGATGACTTCCCGGTGCTGAGTGGCTTCACGGGCGCGCATCACGAGCAGTGGCAGCGCAGTCAGGCTCACGCACATGACCTCGGCGTACGCGATCACCGTCAGATTGATCAGCCGGCGTGCCCGCAGCGACAGCCCGGGGAATTCGGGAGCCTGCTCGGCGGCGAGCTCCGCGGCGCTGCGGCAGGCGCTGGCGAACGATGCCTCGGCGGCGGCAGCCTCGGCCCGCGCCCGCGCCAGGATCTGCTCGAGCGCGCGGCGCTTGAAGAAGTGCCAGAATCGCCGCAGCGCGGCCCGCTCGCGCTCGAGCGCCGCGACACGCGCGCCGGCCTGCGCGCACAGCTCGCGCACCACCTGCAGGTGCTGCTCGGCGCTCTGGCGCCGGGCGAACTGGCGGCGGTTATGCTCGGCCAGATGCGCCCGCCGCTCGCGCTCCTCCTGCTGCGCCGCGAGCTCTGCGGTGAAGCGCTCGAGCTGATCGTGCCCGCTCCTCCAGAGCCTGCGCAGCTGGTAGAAGACGAGTGCGGGATAGGCCGTTTCGTCCACCCCGAGGCGCTGCTCGAGCGCCGCGAGGGTCTCGCGCACCCGCCGGGTCACCCCCTCCTGCTGCTTGATGCGGTCCTTCAGGCGCTCGACCTCCTCCTTCAGGTCCCCGAACGCCTTCTTCAGCTCTGCCCGGTTGCGAAACAGCGCCAACACCCGATGGTCCTCGGGCGCCGCATGCGCGCGCTGCAAGGGAAGCTTCAGAAACCCAAGCTGTCGAAATGCCTTCATGACCGGTGCGACGGACGCCGCGTCAGGTCACACGGCGATCCCCGCAAAGCGATGCCCGCGCTCCGCGCAATACTCCAACCATTTATTTAACATCATGTTGCGCACCCAGCGCTGACGGAGTTCACGCTCCGCGCAGGCCACAACCTTGGCCGCAGGCTCGGCCGGACGATCGGCGAGCGGCTCGGCCTCGACCAGGCGGGCATCGTGGTACACGCGCAGCCGCAGGTCCGGACAGTGCGTCAGGCCGCGCGCCCCGGGCAGCTCGTAGGTCAGATCGAAGATGCTGGTGTAGGTGCACTGCTCAATCACCGTGAGCAGCAGGTCACAGTCTCCCTCGATCCGCGAGCGGTACGCCCCGCGCAGCGCGCGCAGGTCTCCGGCGAGCCAGCCGAGCCGGATATAGTTGCTCTCGTACAGGCTCATCAATGCCACGAAGCTGCGCGGGCGGGCGCGCCAGGACACCGGTGAGAGCGCATCGTTGAACATCACCCCGACTATAGCGGAGGAACGGGCCAGTGCAAGCCGCTTCCACCGTCGTGCGCACGCCTTCTCGTCGGTGCAATATTCGTGCTACAGGGGAGAGGCACGACCGGCTATGCGCGACCGCGCCGCTCGATGCCCGTGGTGTTGAGAATGCGGCTGGCGATCTCCTCGATCGAGCACTCGGTGGTGTCGAGCGAGGGAATGCCGTGGCGCGCAATCAGCGCCTCGACCGCGCGCAGCTCGAAGCGGACCTGCTGCGCCGAGGCGTAGCGGCTGTTCGGCCTGCGTTCGTGGCGAATCTGCTGCAGCCGTTCCGGCTTGATGGTCAGCGCGAACAGCTTGCTGCGAAACGGCTCGAGCCGCTGCGGCAGACGGCCTGACTCCAGATCCTCCTCCGTGAGCGGATAGTTGGCGGCGAAGATCCCGTACTGCAGCGCCAGATACAGACACGTCGGGGTCTTGCCGCAACGCGACACGCCGACCAGCACCAGATCGGCATGTTCATAATCACCGCCGACACCGTCGTCATTGGCCAACGCGAAGTTGGTCGCGTTGATGCGCACCGAGTACATGGCCGGATCGGCAATGCCGTGTGCGCGGCCCGTGCGGTGCGTCGAGCGGGTATCGAGTTCCTCCTCGAGCGGCCCGACGAAGGCGGCGAAGAAATCCAGGCACAGTCCGTTGGAACGGCGCACCACTTCGCGCAGATCATCCTGCACCAGCGTGCTGAAGACGATCGGCCGCAGGCCGTCCTCCAGGGCTGTCCGGTCGATGCGACGCACTGCCTCTTCGGCCTTGTCAAGGGTCGACACAAATGGCAAAGTCACCGCGCGAAATTCGAGACCCTCGAACTGGG
>JAKADE010000718.1 GCA_021820785.1 Pseudomonadota bacterium | reverse complement strand
GGGCGCTGGGTCTCGGCCGGCCCCGCGGTGCGCAGATGGGCGTACAGCCACAGGGCCAGTGCACCGAGGCCGACCGCATAGAGCATCAGAGTGTGCGGATCGAGCAGGTACAGCAGCGCCCCCACGATCGAGAGCATGGGGAAGGTGCGGATCCCGCCGGGGCTGGTGCGCGGCTCCTGCTTGTACAGGCCCTCGAACGCCAGTCCGAGGAAGATCGCCATGCCGAGTCCGAGACCGAGCTTTCCGGCCCATTGCACTGGAGTCTGCCCGTCGATCACGCCTGCCTCCCCGCCCCTGAGATCTACTGCGCGGCCTGAACCGCTCAGTCCCGGCGGAATGCCTCAGCCGCCGTCCGATCCACTGACAAAGATACCGCCGATCCTGGGGAATTCCCGTACATTTTGCCGGGATCAGACCCGATTTCATGACGGATGACGGACCGCGCAGCACTCCATTGACTTCGGAACGTTCCGTCGACGGACCCTCCGCTTTTCCTTCTTACAGGATCACAGGTACGCCGCCAGGCATGAACGTGACGATTGAAATCCCCGATCCGCGCTACCGGAAGGCCAAGGCCGAGCGTGTCCTGCTCGCCCGTCCGGTTCGAGGCGTGATGGCAAGTCTGTATCAGTCGCCCGCTTGACGGATTTGTCCGCGCCCCACTTTCAGTGTATAAACACTTATACACCGAAGTGTCGAGTCCCCAATGACTTCCGTCCGCTGGAATATCGCCGTATCGCCCGACACGGATCAGTCCGTGCGGATGTTTCTCGCTGCGCAAGGCGGGGGCCGCAAGGGTGACCTGTCCCGTTTCATTGAGGAGGCGGTCCGCGCCTACCTCTTCGAGCGAGCTGTGGAGCAGGCCAAATCGGCCACCGCCAGCATGACGGAAACGCAGGTGAACGACCTGATCGACGAAGCCATCCATTGGGCGCGTGAAAAATAATGCGCGTCGTTCTCGATACCAACGTGCTCCTGAGCGCGTTGATATCGCCACACGGCGCTCCCGAGACGATCTATCGCGCCTGGCGCGATGGCAGATTCAAACTGGTGACTGCAGCGGTGCAACTCGATGAGATGCGCCGCGCAAGTCGCTACCCAAAGCTGAAGAGCATTTTGCCCGCCCACCGCATGGGCACTATGGTGAATCACCTGCAGCATGCCGTCGTACTGAAGCGGCTGTTACCTTTGCCGGCAGGCATCGCGCTGAATGACCCGGACGATGAGTTCCTCCTCGCCATGGCGTTGGACGGTCAAGCGGATTACCTGGTGACCGGCGATCGACGCGCCGGAATGCTGCGCCGCGGTACGATCGGCCACGCCCGCATTCTGACACCGGTCGTATTTTGTTCCGAGATTCTCGCTTGAACAGCCAGATCCGCCGAATCTGCGAGCGGCATCCCGTCCCGCATTACCTTGCGCCTGCTCGATGTGGCCCAGGTCGTTTTCAATGCCTGTTCAGAGACACTGACCCTCGAGTATCAGGGAGAGTGACCGCAGGGCGCGCGCAAGAGCCGCGCACCTGACGTCCGCGAACCTCACCTCCATGGAATCATCAGGTACAGGAGTCCTGCGAGTAACAACAGCCGACCACTTTCTGCTCACGCGCCAGCGCCACGGTGGTCGCCGTCGAGGAATACGCCCCGCCGAGACTCGCCGGCACCAGCGTGCGCGGTGCGGCAGATAGCGCTGCAGCAGGTAGCTGAGGTAGGACAGGCTCGAGACGGCCACCAACGCCAGCCACACTTCGAACGGCGTGATGGGGGTGGCGGACACCACGGGCCTATCCGGCACCAGCGGCAGGATGATGCCGACCAGGATGAGGAACTTGCCGAGGGTGTAGATCTCCTCGCGGCCGAGCTGGCGCACCGCCCGGTGCAGCGTCTCGCGCCCCGCGCATTTCAGTAAGCCTGCTTTACAGGAATACAGCTCTCCCGCTATCCTTCCGGCGATGAAGGTGACGATCAATATCCCCGAGACGCTCTACCGCAAGGTCAAGGCCAAGAGCGCCCTGCTCGGCGCTTCGGTCCGCGAAACGACGACGGATCTGTATCAGCAATGGCTCGGTGAGACACCGTCCGCCGATGAGCACGCTTCACCGGAGGCGTGGCTTGCGAGCTGGCTGGCCGAAGCGGATGCAGCGGCGCAGAACGCCCCGGGGGGGCCTACCGCCCGCCAGATCCTCGACGAAGACCGTAATCGGCTCGAGCGCCCGTGAAACCGTGGATCATCGACGCCAACGTCTGGGTCGCCGCCGCAGACCCCACGGATCCGTGCTCGCCCGTCAGCCGACGATTTCTGCACGCGATCATGCGCTCTCGTGACCGCGTGGCCCTGCCCGCGATCGCACCGCTCGAAGTGACGTGTGCCCTCGCTCGCCGCTTCCGCAGCGCCGCGACGGGCCGCGCCCTCGCCCATCGTCTGGTGCAAGGGGCGCACATCACGCTGTTGGAGTTCGAAGCGCTGAATGACAGCGCCCTGGAACTCGGCAGCAGATCCTTTCTGCGGGCCGCGGATGCACTCTATGCCGCAGCGGCCCACGAGACCGGGGGCCAGCTGATTTCCTGGGA
>JAKADE010000037.1:5967-13102 GCA_021820785.1 Pseudomonadota bacterium | reverse complement strand
GAGGTGAAGTACAGCAGGTTGTCGATGCCCGTGAGCTGCTGCTCGATGACCTGCGTGACCGTCGACTCGACGGTCTTGGCGTTGGCGCCCGGGTAGTTGGCGCTGATGATGACCTGAGGCGGGGCCACGTCGGGATACGAGTCGATCGCCAGATGCGACAGTGCGATTGCGCCGCCGAGGCAGATCAGGATGGCGATGACCCATGCGAAAATGGGTCGGCCGATGAAGAATTGAGGCACGCGCTGCTCCTAGCGGTTGGCCTGCGGTGCAGCATGCGCGGGCTGCAGATCGACCTTGGCGCCCGGCTGGGCGTTCTGGATGCCGGAGACGATGACGCGATCGCCGGCGGCGAGTCCGCGCCAGACGATCCAGTCGCTGCCCGAGGTACCCTCGGTCTCGACGGGTTTCTTCACGACCGTGTCGCTGCTGTCGACGGTGAGCACGTAGGCCCCGCCGTTGCTGTCTCGCTGCACCGCGGCCTGCGGGACCAGGAAGGCGTGCAGGGCACGTGCAACGTTCAGGCGCACGTGCACGAACATTCCCGGCAACAGGTGACCGTGCGCGTTCGGAATGACTCCGCGCATTGCGATGGTGCCGGTGGAGGGGTCGACGCTGGCGGCCCGGAAATCGAGCCGGCCGGGCTGGCCGTAGTCGGTTCCGTCCGAGAGCATCAGCTGCACCCGGGCCTTCGGGCCGGCCAGCGCCACGCGGCCGGCCTGCAGCTCGGCGGTCAGCTGCTCCTGCAGTGCGGCCGGCTCATTGAAATTGACGTAGATCGGGTTGATCTGATCGACGGTGGTGAGCAGTGTCGCGGTGCCCTGGCCGACGAGCGCGCCTTCGGTGACCTGTTGTTCCTCCGCGATGCCGGTGATCGGCGAGGTCACGTTGGTGTAGCCGAGATTGATGCGCGCGGCTTCGACGTTGGCCTCGGCCTGCTGCACCAGAGCCGAGGTCGAACGGGCCGCAGCCTGATCGGTGTCGAACTGCGACTGCGCGATCAGGTGTGTGCCGATGAGCGCGCGGTCGCGCCGTAACGTCACGGCGGCATTGGCGGCGTTGGCTTTGGCTTCGGCCAGTGCGGCGAGATCGGCATCGAGCGCAGCGCGGTAGGGCGCTGGATCGATCTGAAACAGCGGCTGGCCGGCGTGCACCTCGGTACCCTCGATGTAACGGCGCTTCAGCAGGACGCCGGCGACGCGTGCTAACACGTTCGCCTCGCGGTATGCGGACAGTCTGCCGACGAACTGCTCGGTGAGCGGCACCTGTTGGGGTTGAACGGTGACGGTTTGCACCAGGGGCGTCTGCGCGGGTTGCTTCGGCTGCGTGGCCCCGCAGCCGGTCAGCAGCACGGCCGCGGGAACGACGCCGAGCAGCGCGATCGCGCGGCGCACGGCGCACACGTCCGGCGAGCAATTCTTTGCACTTCTTGACAAATGCGTCTCGGGGAGCAAGAGTAGGACTCCTCAGTGCCAGCCACGACCGTGGCTGTAGTTCCATTGCGCTCGATCGGGCGCGAGAAGAACGATCTTAGCGACGCCTTCCTGGGCAATCTAGCCGAGATTCGGCAGAACGACAGAAACCGAAGATCAGTTCCCCGTGGCGCTCACGCCGTGAGGCTGCGCGGCAGGAAGACGCAGGGGCGATGGCGGACTCCGCGGACATCCGTGTCCGAGAGTCCGGCGAGGGCGCGCAGAGGGGGTTAAGGCGCGCCGCCGCTCGAGGGATGATCCAGTTGCGGGTACAGCGTGAGCAGCGCTTCCGTCACGCCGTTCGTCCAACCGAACCCGTCCTGCAGCGGATATTCACCGCCGCCGCCGGGCAAGTCGCGCTCGACGTTGTATTTCTCGACCAGCTTGCCGGTATGTCCGTACACGCGCCGCACGGTACGTACCCACCGGCGTGCAATGCGCTGCGCGAAGCGGGGATGGCCGTAACGGCGCAGACCCTGGATGGCGATCCACTGCAGCGGTGCCCAGCCGTTGGGCGCGTCCCATTGTTGGCCGGTGGTGATCGTGGTCGTCACGATGCCACCGCGCTTGAGCAGCTGAGCCCGGGTCACCGCGGCGACGGCGTCGCCCTGGCGCGCATTGGCGAGTCCGACGAACAGCGGGTAGAGCGTGGCGGCACTGAGCTCGCCGGTCCGTCGGTGCGTACGCCAGTCGTAGTCCATGAAGTAGCCGCGGTGCGCATCCCACAGGTAGTGGTCGATGGCGCGCCTGCGCCGTGCGGCGCGTGCGGCAAACTTGCGCGCGCAGGTCAGCTCATGCCGTGCGGCGCAGCCGCGGGAAATGGCCCGCTCCATGCCGTAGAGCAGACTGTTCAGGTCGATCGGCACGAGGTCGGTGGTGCGGATGGTCCAGAGGTGGCGACCGTCGCCGAGCCAGCGGGAGCTGAAGTCCCAGCCGCTCTCGGCCGCAGCGCGCAGGTTGCGGTACAGCACCGCCGGCGGTTCGTGCGAGCGGCGCGCCAGCAGCACGTCCTTGCGGTATGACTCGTCTCGCGGCGTGTCCACCGGCGACCAGTACCGGTTCAGCAGCGCACCGTCGGGCATGGCGACGACGTTGCGCCGGGCCTGACCGGGGCGCAGGCCCGCCGCGCCGCGCATCCAGTAGGCGTATTCGCGCCGCAACGAGGTGAGGTGAGCGGCCCAGGCGTGCGCCGGATCGTGCTGATCGAGCAGTCCGACCATCAGGTAGTACACCGGCGGCTGCGAGCGTGACAGGTAGTACGTGCGCGTTCCGTTGGGGATGTGGCCGTAGGTGCGGATCAGGTAGGAGAAGTCATCGACCATGTCGCGGGCATTGGCGATCCGCCCGTCGGGGATGAGCCCGAGCATGGTGAAGTAGGAGTCCCAGTAATAGAACTCGCGGAAGCGGCCGCCCGGGATGATGTACGGCTTCGGCACGTACAGCAGTGAAGAGTACAGCGGCGGCACGACGGCCGGGCGCGTCAACAGCGGCCACAGGGCCGCGATGTGCGCTTGCAGAGTGGGAGTCTTCGGGACGCGGGTCCGATCCGGCGGCGGCAGCGTGAAGTTTTCTTTCACGAAGCGCAGCAGTGCCGCCCGAGTGCGCGGATCGCGCTTGCGGAAGCGCTGCAGGATCACCGGCGGCGCGGCCTTGGGGACGGCATCGACGAAGGTCTTGCCGTCCGGAAATACGCGCGCCATCTGCACGCGTACGAACAGCGGACCGAACAGCTGCGCCGGAGTTGCATAGTACGCAGGTGCGGCCGCGGCGGCGGTGCACGTCAGGGCCAGCAAAGCGCCCAGCAGTGCCGCACGGCACTTCCCTGGAGTGGGATGGCTCGAATACATGCTCATGAGTTGCGGTGTGTTGCGGTAAATCCATGCCCCGCGCGAGCCGGCCCCGCCGGTGCGTTGCGCAGGGGTGTGCAGTTCAGTCCGACGAGGGGCGCCTGCGGCGGGCGATCGAAGAGCACGCTGACCTGTTCACCCTGTCCCCCTCCTGCAAGGTCTGCTGCGGGGCCGCCGGACTGCGGCGCCTTCCGATCTTGTTGCGGTCATGCGCAGTGGTTGTCACTGCCGGATGACATCGATACCATGATGATATCGATGTCATCCGGGCGTTGCAATACCATCCAACGGCCGCGGCGGGCGCTTGATTCATAAGGAAAGCATCCATGCGAGTTCGATTCTTACCTCGGGCATGGCCCGTTGTGGCACTGACTTCGGCCGTGTTCTTCAGCGCAGCAGCGGCTGCGGCGGGGCCGCTCGCATTTCATGTCCGCCAAGGGCGATTCTTCAACGCTTTTATGCGCCAGGGACCGGTGGCCGCCGATCTGGTGCTGCGCTCCGGCCCGGATCCGCGTCTCATCGTCGCGTTTCCGGCCGGAGACAGCGGCGTCGGCATCTGGTTCGACCGCGAGCCGCACTGGGCGCGCTGGCGACTGCTCGGTCCGCTGCATGCGGTGCGCACACATGATCGGCACGGTCGGCCGCTCTACGGCATCTCCGCGGTGCTCGAGCTGACCGGTGACCCGACGCTGCAGGTGCACCAGGCGGTCCTCTCGAGCATCCGCGTGCTGCGCGATTACGGCTCGCTCGGTCGGCTGCCGCCCGGCATCGCTACGCCGGCACGGGTGAGCGCGCAGCGCATCGCCTGGGCACGCGAACGGCTCGACGGCGGCGCCGCGTATCGCCTGACGGTGCAGGTGCTGCGCGGGCGGGTCGAGGGGACCCGGGTGTTTGCGGATCGCCACGGCGTGATCCGCATGCGCATCACGGGCCTCACCGGAGAGCCGCCCCTGACGCCGCTCGCCGGCCGCCAGCTGCTGCGCCATCCGCATGCCGGCAGCGCCGCAGCGCGCGACACGCTGACCTTCCTGGCGTACCGGCAGAAGTTTCTCGCCGGGTCCTGGCGGTTCGATACGTACTTCGGCCGCGACACGCTGATGAGCATACGGCTGCTGATGCCGGCGCTCACCGCCAACGCGATCGACGACGCCCTCGACTCCGTGCTCGAGCGGCTCTCGGCACACGGCCAGGTCGCGCACGAGGAGGACATCGGCGAGGAGGCCGTGCTCGAGAACCTCAAGCGCGGGGTGCGCTCGGCCGCCCCGAGCTACACCTATCTCATGATCGACGAGAACTACATGCTCGCGCCGGATGCCGCCGCGTGGCTGCTCAATCCGCGCGAGCGCGCCCGGGCGGCGTCCTTTCTGGCCGCGCCGGTCGGCGGGCCCGAGGAGCGCCGCGGTACGCACGGCGCGGCGCTGGTGCGCAACCTGCAATTCGTGCTCGCGAGTGCCGCGCCGTTCGCCCGTGATCCGGTCCGCGCGCACCTGATCGGTCTGAAACCAGGCGTCCCGGTCGGTGACTGGCGCGACAGCAACACCGGCCTCGGCGGCGGTTACTACCCGTACGACGTCAATGCCGCACTCGTGCCGGCCGCGCTCGATTCCATTGCACGGCTGTACGCGAGCGGACTGCTCAATCCGTATCTCACCGCCGCGGAGCGGCCCGAGTTCGCGCAGGCGGCCCGCATGGCGCGGGTCTGGAGCGAGCGTGCCGCGCAGCTGTTCACGGTGACGGTGGCGCACGCGACCGCGGTGCGAGACGTCAGGAACTATGCGGTCGCCGATGGTGTTCCTGCGGGGGCGGCACTGACTTCGCTCGGTCGCGGGCCGGTGTCTTTCCCGGCGCTGTCGCTGCGGCGCTCGGGTCGGCCGGTTCCGGTAATGCAGTCGGATGTCGGGTACGTCCTGCTCTTCGGCAAACCCGCGCCCCGGACGCTCCAGCAACTGGTGGCAACCGTCATGCGGCCATTCCCGGCGGGGCTGATCACGGGCGCCGGCCTGGTGGTGGCCAATCCCGCCTTCGCGCCGCACGCGCTCGCAGCCGAATTCACCCGCAATGCCTATCACGGCACGGTGGTCTGGTCCTGGCAGCAGGCCCTGCTCGCGGCGGGCCTGAAGCGTCAGCTGCGTCGCAAGGATCTGCCGCCACCGGTGCGCGCCGAACTGCAGAGTGCCGAACGCACGCTGTGGCGGGTCATTGACGCGACGCACGCAATGGCCAACAGCGAACTGTGGTCCTGGACGTACAGCACAGGTCACTACCACATTCGTCCGTTCGGCTCGGCGAGCGCCGACGCCTCTGAAGCCGACGCCGCGCAACTCTGGAGTACGGTGTATCTGGCCGTGCGGCCGCCTGCCGGCCTGATGCGCTCGACACCGCGCGCCATGGCCGGGACGCACTGAGCGTGTCCCGCGCGGGCCTCCAGTACGCAACGGCCCGCGCTGCGGGGGTACTCACGGCGGCGCTCTGTGCGGCGGCGTGTCCGCCGGTGCACGCCGCCGGCGGGTTTCACCTGCGTGTGGATGCCGCGGGACTCGCGGACTATTTTCCCGGCATGCTGGGCAACGGCATGCTCGCGACCCTCACGGCCCGGCGCGGAACCGGCGCGACGCAGACGTACATGGTCGGACTCATGGACCGCACGCCCGGGGACATGGCCCGTCCGGCCCTGCTGCCGGGGTGGAACGGCATCGATTACAACCCGGAGCCGGGCGCGGGCGGGACCGGCTGGATGGACCGCGGAGCGCTTGACGCGTCGCGCTTGCGCGACTACCACCAGACACTCGATCTGCACGATGCCGTCCTGACGACCCGTTACCGTTACGTCGCCGGGACGCGAGTCACGGCCATCACGGCGATCAGCTTCCTCAGCCAGACGCGCACGCACCTGGGAGTGGTCCGGCTGAGCATCACGCCGAACTTCAGTGGCCGGGTGACGCTCGATTTCCCGCTCACCCTCTGGCCGCCGCATTCGCCGCGCTTCGCGCTCGGGCGCCTCACCGGGCCGCAGGTCACCCGGGCGCTGGCCGCCCATGGATTGACGTTGACACCGCGGGCGCCCGCGACACCCGACCGTGCCGCACTGTGGTATCCGGGCACGGTAACGGTGAGCCGCAGCGGCCTTTCGACCGCCGCCCGCACCCTGTGGCTCACGGGCCGCGCCGCCAACAGCCTGCCGATCGCCATGGCCGCAGCGGTCACGCTGCCGCGCCATGCGACGCTGCGCTCGGTCATCGGGCGGCGCGGTCCTGGCCGCCTCGCATTGCGGGTGACCCTGCGGGTCAGGCAGGGGCGCACCTACACATTCACCAAGTTTGCGAGCATGTCGCGCTCCGGCTGGGGCGGCGGTCACGCGGCGGATCTGGCTCGCGTCCGGGCGGCGCGTGAGCGCGGCTTCGCGGCGCTGCTGAAGCAGCAGCGCGCCGCGTGGCGCGCCCTGTGGCAGGCCGACATCCGCATCGAGGGGGACCGCAAGGCGCAGCAGGTCGCGCACTCGGCGCTGTACTACCTGCTCGCGAACACCAGTGCGGACACCGGCTGGGCGGTCGGGCCCTGCGGGCTGACGCTCTGTTATGCCGGACATGTCTTCTGGGACAGCGACACCTGGGTATATCCGGCGCTGCTGCTGCTGCACCCGCGGCGGGCTCGCTCGCTGTTGACGTTTCGCGAGCGCACCCTGCAGGCGGCGCGTGCGCGCGCCCGCTCGCTCGGCTACGCCGGGGCGATGTACCCCTGGGAGTCCGATCCGTACAACGGCAGCGACCAGACACCGGCCTCCGCCCGGGCACTCTCGCTGAGCGAAATCCACGTCAACGC
>JAKADE010000037.1:0-5957 GCA_021820785.1 Pseudomonadota bacterium | reverse complement strand
CGACCCGGGTTGCGGGCGCACGGCTGGCCGGTGATCCGTGCGGTGGCGCGCTTCTTTGCCAGCCGTGCGGTGTACGACGCAAAGACCGGCAGGTACGACATTCTGCACGTGACCTCGGTGTCCGAGTCGCACGGGGACATCCCCAACGACACCTACACCAACCTGGTCGCGGTGCGCGCCCTGCGCATCGCCATCGCCGCCGCCCGTGTGCTCGGTGTGCCGGCAGGCCCGCGCTGGCACCGTCTTGCGGCCCGGATGGACATTCCGCTCGCACCGGGCGGCGGGCACCACCTGCCGTACCAGGAATCGGGCGCGGCGGCCGCAGGCCCGGCGTTCGGGGGCGGCCCGCTGCCGCTGCTGTTCCTGCCGGCGCTCGATCTGCGCCTGCCGCCGGCTCTGTGGCGGGGGGATTACGCCGCTGCGGTGCGGCCCGTGCCGCTGGCGCATTTCGCCAACGTCAGCATGGGTATCCTGCCGTGCGTGGCCGCCGCGGACATGGTGGGTCGGGCCGCCGCGGCGGGCCGTTGTCTCGATCTGTACCTGACCGGCGGAACGCTGAAGCCGCCGTTCAATGTGCGCACCGAGACGGCGAGCAACAATGTCGGGCCGTTCCTCACCGGTTCAGGTGCCTACCTGCAGAGTCTGATCTTCGCGCTGACGGGTCTGCGGATCCGCCACAGCGGTCTCGTGGACGCGTACACTCCGGTTTTGCCGCGCGGCTGGCGCTCGCTGACGCTGCGCGGGGTGCAATTTCGGGGCCAGCGCCTCGAGATTACGGTCGTGCGTGGCGCGCACGGCCGCGTGCGGCTGAAACGGAGAGTGTTATGAGCGCACCGGTGCAACGATCGACTGGGAACGTTCTGCGGCGCGGCGGCGCCGGGGCTGCAGTGCTCGCGACGTTGCTGCTGGCGGCGTGTTCGCGCGGCCCGGTCCAGCACGGTTCGGTGGTCGTCGCCGGTAAGGCGCGCTTCGAGTTCCTCACCCCCACGCTGGTGCGGATGGAGTACGCGCCGCACGGCCACTTCGTCAATGCGCCGTCGGTCGTGGTGCAGAAGCGCACCTGGCCCGCGGTGTCCGTGACCGTCGAGCAGAGCGGCGGCTGGATGGTCGCCTCCACGGGCGCGCTCAGTGTGCGCTACCGGATGCACTCCGGGCCCTTCACGCCACAGAATCTCCAGGTGAGCTGGAAGAGCGGCGATGCGTCGGTGCACCGCTGGGTTCCCGGGCAGCACGATCCGCTGAACCTCGGCGGGCTCACCTACTCGCTCGACAATGTCAGTCGCCAGAACCTGCCGCCCGGGAAAGCGGATCTGCACAGTCCGGTCAACGACATCATCCCCGGCATCGACGTGCGGCTGGCGCGCGCCCAGCCGGGACTGCTCAGCCGCGCCGGTTACGGCCTGATCAACGACAGCGGCACGCCGGTGTGGAATGCCGCGCACACCTGGATCCGTCCGCGCAAGAGCGCCCATGACCAGGACTGGTATCTGTTCGCCTACGGGCGGCATTACCGGCGCGCCCTGCGCGAATACGCCGAGCTCTGCGGGCCCGTACCCATGGTCCCGCGCTATGTGCTCGGCCCGATGGTGACGGATCTTAACTTCGAGTACTTCCCCGGTTCGCCCGCGGTGCGCAATCCGGCGTTCGCCCGTTACGGCGTGCAGCACATCGAGCGCGAACTGATGCGCCTGCGCCATGCGCGGATTCCCGTCGACACGCTGGTGCTGGACTTCGGCTGGCACGACTACGGCTGGCAGGGCGGTTACGACTGGAGTCCGCTCATTTCGCATCCGCGTCAGTTCATGGGCTGGCTGCACCAGCATGGCTTCAAGCTCGCCCTGAACGATCATCCCGGCTACGCCAATACCCGCGAGAGCGGCCTGTCGTATCAGGACAGTCACGCCGGCGAGGTGCTGCGCGACCTCGGCCGGCAGATGCCGCCGCGGCCGACGTTCCGCGTCGATCTGGCGGACCTGTGGCAGTTCAGCGCCGGTCCCTACACGCCGGGCCAGCACGGACGGGAGCGCTGGCGGCCGGTGCGGGTCGGCTACACGTGGCGCGCGCAGCTGCTGCGCGGCGAACACGGCACCGGCTGGTACCGCGCTACGGTGCAGCTGCCTGCCCGGCTGCCGCAGCATCTGTATCTGTATCTCGGCGGGGTCTCGCACGCGTACGAGCTCTACGTCAACGGCCATCGCGTGCCGCACAGCCACGAGCAGTGGCCGCGGCGCACGACCTACGCGGATATCACCGCCGCGGTCGAACCGGGCAAGGCGAATCAGATCGCACTGCGGGTGACGGCCGCGGCACGCGGCGGCGGCCTGATGTTCGGCCCGACCGTGATCCAGAACGTGCCGCCGCCGCCGGCCATCCGCTTCAATCTGGCCAACCACGAGCAGGCACGGGTGTTCATGCACGACCTGCACGCACCGCTGCTGCGCCGCGGGGTGGATTTCTGGTGGGTCGACGGAGGCAGTGGTGCGGCGCGCATGCCGGGGCTGAATCCGCAGCTGTGGACCAACGAGGTGTACTACGACGCCACGCAGCGTGAGACCGGCCGGCGCGCCTTCATACTGTCGCGCTACGGTGGTTGGGGCAGTGAACGCTACCCCGGCTTCTTTACCGGCGATACCTATTCGCAGTGGCCGGTGCTCGCCTACGAGGTCGCCTTCTCCGCGCGCGGTGGCAACGAGCTGATCGATTACATCAGCCACGACATCGGCGGCTTCCACGGCGCGAAGATCCCGTTCGCGCTCTATTCGCGCTGGATCGAGTTCGGCGCGTTCGGCCCGATCCTGCGCATGCACAGCGCGCACGAGAATCCGTTCGAGGGGAACCTGCGCATGCCCTGGACGTACGGGACGCGCGGTGTGGCGCTGATGCGCCGCTATTTCACGCTGCACACCGAGCTGATCCCGTACCTGTACACCTATGCCTGGGAGGCTTACCGGCATGCGGTGCCGATCCTGCGGCCGCTGTATCTCGAGGGTGTGCACGGCGCGCAGGCCTACCGCCATCCGCACGAGTACTTCCTCGGCGCCGATCTGCTGGTCGCGCCGGTGCTGAGCGCGAGCGGGGAGCGCTCGGTGTACCTGCCGCCCGGGCAGTGGCTCGATTTCTTCACCGGCAAGCACTATGCGGGGGGCAAGACCTACACCGCGCACTATGGCGTTGCGGATACGCCGGTGTTCGTGCGCGCCGGTGCGGTGATTCCCGAACAGCAGGCGAGTGCGTATTCCAACGCCAAGCGGCTCAATCCGCTTGTGCTGCAGGTGTACGGATCTGGGGTCGGACGCTTCGATCTGTACCAGGATGATGGCAGCTCGCTCGATTATCGGAAGGGACAGTACGCCTTGACGCCGATCGACTACCACGCCCGCAAGGGCCGTCACCGCCTGGTGATCGGTCCGACCCGCGGCACATACCACGGGCAGCTCACGACGCGCGGCTACGCGCTGAGCCTGCACACGCGCCACCGGCCGACGACGCTCACCGTCAACGGTACTCCCGTGCAGACGGTGAGCTGGGACAGCGCACAGCGGATTGCGCGCGTGCAGATTCCCGCGCAGAGCATCCGTCAGGTGGTGGTGGTTACATGGCGGTGAATCCGGGTGCATCGACGGCGCAGGGCGGAGGCGGTGCGCCGCCGCTGCAGTCCTTTGATCTGTTTCCGACCCGCGTCTGGCAGGGGCAGCTCGCGGCCCTGCAGCCGCACTTCGCACAGTGGGTCGCGTGGGTGCTGGCCCTGCGCGCCGAGCAGCCCACGCCGGCGGGCCGTACCAACCGCAGTGGTTGGAACAGTCAGGACATGGCTGTGCTGGAGCGGCCGACCCTCGCCCCGCTCCGTCAGGCGGTGACGCTCGCCTGCGCCCAGGCGCTCGAGGAGATGGGGCTCGGCAAGCAGCGCTTCACGCTGCAGTCCTGGATCAACCTGCACGAGCATGGGGGCTTCAACTTCCTGCACATGCATGAGGGATCGATGCTCTCGGGCACGTTCTACCTCAAGGTGCCCCCGGGCTCGGGGCCTCTGGTGTTCCGTGATCCGCGCGCCGGGGTGCTGCACAGCGCGGTCAAGGGTCCGGTCCCGAACGGGCACTGCGACATCGAACTGGCTCCGAGCGAGGGACTGCTGGTGCTGTTCCCCGCCTGGATGGAGCACTACGTCGAGCCGCACGAGGGCCGCGAGCCGCGCATCTGCATCGCCTTCAACGCCAATTCGCCGGCGGGCCCCTAGGCGTTCCGCCCGGAAGTGCGCATCGGCACGCTCACCGGCCCGCCGGGAAGTCCGTCCCGAGGGTCACGGATTTCCAGGCTTCGAGCTCCGCCGAGAAGGCCTCGAGCACTTCCCGGGTGCGCTGATACGCGTCGGGACCGAGGACCAGGTGCAGCGGGGGCCGTTCGGCACGCACCGCCGCGATGATGGCCGCGGCCGCCCGGGCAGGATCCCCGGGCTGGCGGCCGGCCATTGCGGCGAGCCGCTCATGCACCGCGCCCGCACTCGGTGCATAGTCGCTCAGCGCGGCGCTGCGCCGGCGGATCGAGTGCGTGGAGAGGAAATCGGTGCGAAATGCGCCCGGCTCAACCAGCGTCACGCGAATGCCGAGCGGCGCGACTTCCCGGGCGAGACTTTGGGAGAGGCCCTCGACGGCCATCTTCGCGGCCGCGTAGTAGCCGGATCCGGCGGCCGGGGCAATGCCTGCGATCGAGGTGATGTTGACGAGGTGGCCGCTGCGCTGGGCGCGCAGATGCGGCAGCGCCGCCTGGATGATGCGCCGCGGCCCGTGGAAGTTGACCGCGAACAGATGCTCAATGTCCGCTTCGCTCGCTTCTTCTACCGAACTGAGAAGTCCGTAGCCGGCGTTGTTCACGATCACATCGACGCGTCCGAGTGCGAATGCACGCGCGACGGTGTCGCGCACGGCCTGCGGATCGGTGACCTCGAGCGGCAGCACGGTCAGCGTGCCTCGGCCCGGGGTGATCTGCGCCGTGCCGTCGCGGGTCGTTCCGATGACCGTATCGCCATCGGCCAGCAGCTGCTCGGCGAGCACCTTGCCGAAACCGCGCGACACGCCGGTGATGAACCAGGTCTTTGTCTCTGTCCTCATGAGAGTCTCCGTTCAATGGCACGTGGCGCGCCGGGTGCGCTCAGCGCTTCGCCTCGGGCAGCCGCGAGCGTGAGTGCTGGAATTCGATCATCCAGCCGGGATATTCCGCCGGCAGCGCACTCACCGCATCGAGCGTGGCGAGCTGCTCGGCCGTCAGGGTCAGCGCGGCAGCGGCGAGGTTGTCGTCGAGCTGCTCGAGCGTCTTGGCGCCGATGATCACTGAAGTCACGAACGGTTTGGCGAGCACATAGGCCAGCGCCACCCGCGCCACCGACACGCCGTGCGCCGCAGCGATCGGCTGCATGGCGTCGATGCAATCGAACAGCCGTTCGCGGTTCACGGGCGGAAAATCGAACGAGGCGCGCCGTGCGTCCTGCGGACCCTGTCCGTTGCGGGTGAATTTTCCCGAGAGCAGGCCGCCGGCGAGCGGGCTCCACACCATCAGTCCGAGCCGCTCGGCGGTGAGCAGCGGCACGATCTCCCGCTCGATGTCCCGCCCGGCAATGGAGTAATACGCCTGCAGCGTCACCGGCCGTACCCACCCGTGCCGCTCGGCGATGCCGAGCGCCTTCATCAGCGCCCAGGCCGACCAGTTCGAGACCCCGACGTAGCGAACGTGACCCTGACGGACGAGATCCTCCAGCGCGCGCAGCGTTTCCTCCAGCGGCGTCAACTGATCGAGCGCGTGGATCTGGTACAGATCGATGTAATCGGTGCCGAGGCGCTTCAGGCTCGCCTTGACCCCATCCATGATGTGCCCGCGCGAGGCACTGCGGTCGTTCGGACCTGGGCCGGTCGGGCCGAAGACTTTCGTGGCGAGCACCAGGTTGGTGCGCACCCGTCCGCTGTTGC
>JAKADE010000717.1 GCA_021820785.1 Pseudomonadota bacterium | reverse complement strand
AACTCGAACCATAGCCGCTCGGCGTCCAGGAGATCGTCGCCGGCACCACTTCACCACTGGCGTTGGCGGTCTGGTAGCTGACGGTCAGGGTATTGCCCGCCGGATCGGTGACTTTGTCGAGCCACCACTGCCAGGGTGTCCCGGCGCTCGCCGGCGTGACTTGCGAGTTGCCGCCGTTGCCGTACTCGTACGTCACCCCGTTGCGGTCTTTGACCTCGAAATAGGCCGGTCCGTTGCCCGCCGAACCGTACATGGTTACTTGTTTGAAGCTATCCACCTCGGTCTCGTAGACCGAGCCGCTCGCCCCGTAGGTGCCGGAAACCAGGCGCAATCGCTCCCCGTCGAGGCAGTACCCATCACCGCTCGTGAGCGTGATCGGTGCGGCCGTACCGTCTTGTGCGACCGTTTTGTTGCACCGCGTTATCGCGCTGATACCTGAGAGGCTCCAGCCGACACCGAGGTAACCATCGCCGCCGTGGCTGTCGTATTCGAGCGCGATATGCGGTTCGAGGCCGTTCGGCCCTGGGGGTGTCCAGATCGGGAGGGTGTATAGGGCGCCGCCGTCGGCAGACACGCCGAAAGTCGCCGGCGTCCGCCCGACATTGGCGTAGGAGCGCGCGGGCACAAAAAGAGCAGCGATGATGAGACAGAGGCACACGCCGAGTTCGCGGAGCGCGATCCAGGAACGCGGTGAGCTGCAGCGGTCGGCGGTTCGACAATCCGATCCGGTGCCCTCGATGATTCGCTCGATCGTGTCCTGCTGCGTTACGCGCATTTTAACGATGGTGGATAGAAGACCCGTGATCATGCACCGCTCTCCCCGTGATCAAGTGCAAGCCCCTGTGGCTGGGCGGATCGTGACGGGTCACCACATGGACTTGTGACCCGGTAATGTCGAGTTCGATGACGGCAGGCCCCTGAAGCGTCCCGACGCTTCGGTGCCGCAAGGTGTGGATCTCCGTCAGTGCCACGGCGGTCGCCCTGGCTCGCAGGGCCGCCGGGGGTGGCGCGGGCTCAAAGAGGCCCGCGGGAGCATTTGGCGTATACGCCGTGGCGCGAAATTCGAGTACGACGTGTGGCGTGAAGACCGCCGGGTTCGCGGGCGCGGACAACGGCGAGGCATCCTCGATGGCGCGAACCAGTGACCCCTGCCATTGCATCGTCCCGTTACAACGTTGCAACGTAATGTCGCCCACTCTGCCGTCAGGGCGCTGGTCGATACGGACCCGGCAGCGGAAGTGATCGGCCCCGATGGCTGTTCGTGGCCGTAGCCACGCCCGCTCGATACGCGCTTGAATCTGCCCGAGATAGCGGCCGTAGAGAACGGCCAAACCCGGTTGCCCGGCACTCGCTTGCGCACTCCGGGGTGTGGGGCGGCGGACACGCGAAGGCTCGAGTGCATCGACGCGGACAGTGCGCAAAACCGGGTATGAGAGTCTGGTCGGCGCGCGAGCCGAACGGCGTGATGCCACCTCGAGGATGATGCCGTGGATGACACTATCGGCGCCCAGATGCGCCCGTTTTACAAGCACCCTCGACGTCCCGAGCAAGATGGGCCCGAGAATCAGCGCATGCGCCGCAATCACCCCTGTGGCCACGACAACGCGGCTTCGCACCCGCTCCTCGAGCCAGAGCGCCGAGATTTGCCGGCGGACAGCCGAGCGCAGCCCCCGAGCCGCTCGGATAGCCGCACCCCACACACGCTCACGGAACGTGCGAATCTGGATCCTCCCCGGCGATACGGATGGTTGCTGTTATATGCCCCGTTATCGTGGACACAGGCTAAAGCTGCCGCCCTCGCGTTGCAAGATTCAGTCGCGTCCAACGCGGTATGAGCCTGGAGCTGCCCAGAACGGCCGCCGCTCTATGGGATGGGGTGGATCGATCATCATTCTGGGTTGGTAATCGATATGAACGAAGCTCAGGTGCGCACGATCGAGCGGGTGCGCGAGGTTCTCTCGGGAACGCAGACTCAGCATTTGACGGTCTTGGCGAGCGACGCGGGACGGTACGGGTGGATTGAGGAGGTGCTGCGGCACATATTGGCCGACCTGCAGCGCTTCAGCGGGTACCGGCGTGCGCAAGTGACCCAGCGGGTCTCGCGCGGGGTGGGGCCTCAGACGCGGGTCAAGCGCGACCGCGCTCCCACCCACGCCTTGGTGCGGTGCTATACGGCTGCCGATGTGGCCCTGCTGGCCGAAGTCGACTGCCTCAAGAGAGAGTCCCGGGATTTCGGTTCGCGACGAGATGCGCCGCCAGCTCTCGCGACAGTATCCGCGACCGGGACAGAACGACAGCATCGGTGAGACGCCGTGGTTGCGCAGAACGCTCCGGTAAATCTCCCGAGCCACCTGAATTCCGGCTCCGCGATTCTCCAAGCGCCCGCAAACGACTCGGATAACTGGCGCAGCAGCGCGGGCGATGCACGCCTGGGCTCTGCGCTCGACCGGGAGCGGGCAATAGGGACAGGATCACCGACCGTCGGATCGGTCCAACCCTTCCAAGTACCGCTTTACGCGTGGCCAATCGCCCGGCCGCACCCAGATCTGACGCAAGACAAAGCCCGCCTTCCGACGCCG
>JAKADE010000716.1 GCA_021820785.1 Pseudomonadota bacterium | reverse complement strand
TTCTCCTTCAGGCGCATCGAGCTCTGCAAGCTCTGACGCAGGCCGGTGATGAGAATCGGCGCCAGGCTCTTCGATCTCATATTTTTTGCGACTGCGTCCTGGATTGCAGTGCGCCGATGAATATTGCTGTTCTCTGGAGGAGACGCTGGATTCGTATGCTGCTGAGCAGCGTAAATCGCTTGAACAGGAGCAGCAACGGCCATGACCCCCAACAGAAGACCCATATGCTGTGCGCGCTTCACATGAAGCGGACTGGCAGAGGTGATTGCTCGCAGTTTCACTGAAATGTTCCCCCGGCAATGCGTGTTCATTTGTTGACGACGGCATTTGCGCACCAGCAGCTAATGCGAGACGCAGTGCGCGAATGCTTCTTCCCGGCCAATCGACCCGTAGAGCGCGAGGCCGGAACGATACCCACTGATGAAATTCTATTTCGCGTGACGAAAGAATACAATATTTTTTGTCATTTTTTGGGATCACCGAAGGCGGCATGTTGCAGGCAAGAGACGGCCGGGGTTGCCAGCTTCTGCGCCGGGCCGCCCAAAGAGCGCATCGACGCTTGGCGCGGATTCGCCGAATATTTCGGGCAAAACACGAGCTCTCATAGGGATTGCCTGGGTTTCGCCCCCGACCGCTGCAGTGCAGACACGCACCGGGAGGCATCTGTTGCGATTACGCAACAGACGTCGAAATAGTGTAATTTTTTTCCAAATACCGAGAAGATCTGCGTGATCAGTTGAGGCGTCCGGGATTTCTACGCGCCTGCGGCCACGGATTGTGTGCCGCCGATCAGCAATGACTTCAGCGTTAAACGGTCCGGATCGAGTAACACGATATTGGCGCGACCGCGCGGCCGCAGGCAACCATGCTCGGGATACAGCCCCGCGGCACGGGCTGGGATGGCGGTGATCATGGCAAGTGCGCACTCGAGCGGCAGTTCGACCCGCTGAACCAGGCGCTGCAGTACACCCGCCATGTCGATGTGGACGCCAGCCAGGGAGCCCCGCGCGTCGATCAATCGTCCGTCGCGAACCTGGATCGTCGCGCCGTACAGCTCGAATTGCGCCGGCCCGTGGACCGTAGGCATCGCATCGGTGACCGCGAACAGCGTATTCGGCTCGCGCTTGGCGCGCACGGCGAGTCTCACCATGAGGTCATCGACGTGGTGGCCGTCGGCAATCACTCCGCACCATGCGGCACTGTCCAGGGCGACTCCCGTCATGCCCACCCGTTTCGTGTGCAGCGCAGGCATGCCGTTGAACAAGTGCGTGAACAGACTCGCCCCTGCAGAGAGCGCCGCTCGCGTCTGCTCTTCGTTTGCGCCGCTGTGCCCGATCGCGACGCGGACGCCCATGTCCACGAGCCGGGGCAACACGCCGTCTGCAAGGCGCTCCGGCGCCAACGTCAGCAGCACCGGGATGGAACGCTCACGCAAGCGGCGCAGCAGCCCGAGGGTATGATCGTCGAAGGGCCGAATCAGATCGAGGGCGTGTGCACCGCGATACTCGGGGGCGATGTGCGGCCCTTCGATGTGCATACCGGCTACGCCGAAACGGCCGTGAACGGAGATCACCGCGTCGACGGCCCGTTCCATGACCTCCGGTCCACACGTGATGAGCGTGGGCAACCAGGTCCCGGTCCCCCCGAGGCGGTGCGCTGCCGCAATGGCCGTCAGCGACTCAGGCGTGGGATCCTGAGTGAACAGAACACCGCCGCCGCCATTGACCTGCAGATCGACGAACGCCGGGCAGGCAAGGTATTCGCAGCGCCAGACGGCCAGCCCGTCAAGACCTGCTTCGCGAGCGGGCGTGATGGCACTGACCCGACCGTTCTCGATGCGCAAGGCCACATCTCGACGAATCTGTTCACCGTCGAAGCATGCTGCCGGATGCAGCCACCACGCCTGCGCCTCAGGCGCCGCGGCGGGAGCCTGCAACACACGGTTCACAGTCACGAATGCCGCGTCCGGAAATAGGGCATGAGCGCGTCTTGAACGCTGGCCAGCACCAGAGCCTGCGCCGCGCCTGCGGCGATCTCGCGAAGCGCTTCGGCTCGCTCGAGTACCTGCTCGGGAAAGAGATCTCTCAACACATAGGGCGGCCACCCGGCCGCATCGATGCGCGCATAGAGCGCCGCGACGGCCTGCTGAGCCGCCGGCTGAGGCCAATAATACCGAATGCGGTCCGCGTAGCTGTGGTGCCGCAGCCGGCTCACCTCTTGCGCAGTGCCCCGGTAGTGTTCGCGCCAATGGCGGTCGTCGCCCACCATCAACTGCTCGAGCGTTCGCGCCAGCTCACCCGGCCCTCCGGGAGGGACGCCGTCTGCGGCCAGTCCGTCGAGCCGGTACAGCGCGCTGCGAAACGCATCCGTCAACCCCGGCCCGACCTTGAGAATCGCAAAGTGCTTCGCGGCGATCGCGGCGAGCGCCCGTGGGCGCTGATAGTCGGTCGAATGTGCCTCGAAACACATTTGCGGATGCCCCTGCAGTGCCGTCTCGAGCGCCCCCACCTGGGCCGGGTCATAGTGCGTCACGTGCTGCGGAGAGAACTCCACCCCAGGCTGCACGACCAGCGCCACCAC
>JAKADE010000715.1 GCA_021820785.1 Pseudomonadota bacterium | reverse complement strand
ACGGGGGCAAGGTGCTCGGTATCTGCGGCGGACTGCAAATGCTCGGGGAGTCCATCGAGGATCCGGCCGGCGTCGAAGGACCTGCCGGCCGCAGCGCGGGGTTCGGGTGGCTTGCGCTACGTACGCAGCTCGCTCGGGAAAAGCAGCTGCGCAACGTGCGCGGACAGCTCACGCTCGGCGGAGCCGACGTGTGGGGCTACGAGATTCACATGGGAACCAGCTGCGGCGCGGCGCTCGAGCGTCCCCTCATCGTGCTCGATGACGGGCGCGGCGACGGAGCGGTGTCGGACGACGGGCAGGTGGCCGGAACCTACGTGCACGGGCTGTTCGAGTCCCCACGGGCCTGCGGGGCGATGCTGCGATGGGCGGGGCTCGCCGAACCGCTCGAGCGGGATTTCGCGGCGCTGCGCGAAGCGGCGCTCGATCGTCTGGCGGACACGCTCGAGGCGTCGTTGGCGCTCGAAGCGCTCCTCGGCGGCAGCTGACGCCAGCGCTCGGATGGCCGGCGGCCGCCGGGCGGGTCTACACTGGGCTCATGACCATGCCGCAAGCCCCGGATCCCGACCGGGCCCCCTTTTCCATCGCAGGGATTGATCACATCGTACTGCGTGCGCGCGATCCGCAGCGGCTGGTGGCTTTTTACCGCGACGTCCTCGGATGTCCCATCGAGCGCGAGCAGCCGGAGCTCGGGCTTACGCAGCTGCGCGCCGGTGCGGCACTCCTCGACGTGGTGGCGCAGCGGGCGCTGGCCGGCGCCCCGGCTGCATCGCCGGGCGGCAGCCCCAATCTCGATCATGTCTGTCTGCGCATCGCGCCCTTCGATGCGGCGAGTCTGCGCGCGTATCTGCTCAGCAAGGGCGTCGCCAGCGGCGAGCCGGTGCTGCGCTACGGCGCCGAAGGCGAGGGGCTCTCGGTGTATCTTCAGGACCCGGAGGGCAATGGCGTCGAGCTGAAGGCGCCCGCCGTTGCGAGCTGAACACCGGAGGCGCTCGGGCCCGACCGGTCCGAGCTCACGGTGGCGGGGGATCCGGGCGTGCTGCGCGGATGCCCACCGCGGCGGATCGCGGCCCTGCCATACCCCCGTGACGGCGCCTGACTGCGCTCACCGTCGCCGCGCCGGGCATCGGGACCGTACGGCCCCGGGGGCGACCGCGCTCACCCGGCTGGATTGAGTTTGCCTGCGGCGGCAGCCGTGCTAGGATGCGCGCCCCGCCGTCGGGGGGCTGCCGCCAGGCCGTCCCGGCCGATGCGGCGGTGACGGTGCGCCCGTAGCTCAGTTGGATAGAGCGCATGGCTACGAACCATGAGGTCGGGAGTTCGAATCTCTCCGGGCGCGCCATTTTCCCCCGCGCACCGCTCGCCGCCGAGGCCCTCGATCCGCTCCCGGTTCTGCATCGTCTCGTCCGCGCCCGTGACACCCCTCAGAGTGTGTGCAGCGCCACGCCCTGCGCGCGAGTTTGAATTACCATAATCGCCCATCATGCGTTTCAGAATTCCGTCCTCTGTCCTCGCCGCCGTCGCTCTGCTCGCGGCAGTGCCGGCACACGCCGAGTGGGGCGCGCTGGCGCGCCTGCAGCGCCAGGGTGCGCTGGTCACCGCGCTGGCCGTCGATCTGCGCACCGGCCGGGTCATCGAGCAGCTCGACCCGGACCGGCGCCTGACGCCCGCCTCGCTCACCAAGCTTGCGACCGCGGCTGCGGCCCTGCAGGAATGGCCGCCGAACGAGCAGTTCCAGACCCGGCTGCTGGCGATGCAGCCGCTGCACGCCGGCGTGCTGCACGGCAATCTGGTGCTCGCCGGCGCCGGCGATCCGTCGCTCGATGACCGCGCGCTGTGGGAGCTCGCCGCCGAGGCGCGCGGCGCCGGCCTGAAGGAAGTGGCCGGCTCGCTCATCGTCGACCCGCTGCCGTTCGGGACGATCGCCTGCGGCAACCGCGACCGCTGTGCGGCGCTGCTGCGCAGTGACAATGCCTACAACGCGCCGCTGTCGGCGATCGGTGTCGATTTCGGCACGTGGTGCGTGCGGGTCGTGCCGCGGCGCCCCGGGCTCGCCGCCCGCGTCGAGGGCTGCGGGGTGACGCACCTGCCCATTCCGGTCACGGGCACCATTCGGACCGTCGGGGCGCGTGCGCGCCAGACGTTCTGGGTCGAGCGGCGCACCGAGAACGGCGAGGACACGCTGGCGGTCGGGGGCGATGTGCCCATGGGTCGCGGTCAGCGCGTCTACCGGGCCATGTCCGATCCGGCGCGCGGTACGGGCCTGCTGCTGAAAGAGGCGCTGCGCGAGATCGGTGTGCGGATCGCCGGACCGGTGCGCGTGCGCTTCGAGCCCCTGCCGGCCCAAGTGCACCTGCTGGCGCGGGTCGATGGGCTCATGGTGCGCGAGCAGCTGTGGCGGATGCTGCAGTACTCCAATAATTACATCGCCGATGTGCTCACGCTCGACATGGGCGCGATCACGCAGCCGCATGAGACGCTCGCCTTGGCCAGCAAGCTGCTGGAGAACTTCGTGGCGGGCACCGAGTATGGCGACCCGCCCGATCCGGGCCCGCCGCCGCTGTTCAGCGGCAGCGGCCTGACC
>JAKADE010000714.1 GCA_021820785.1 Pseudomonadota bacterium | reverse complement strand
GGACGAAGAGGAAGCCGAGGTCGAGGAAGGTGACGTCGATCTCGATCAGGTGATCAAGGATCTCGATCTCGCCAAACACCGCGGCCCGAAGAGCGGCGAGCCGGCATGGCGTCGCCTCGAGCGGATGTTCGAGGAGAAGCACACCGCGGAGCTCACCAGCGATTTCGATGATTACGAGATCGACGGCGACGGCACCGGCGCTCGGACGCGACAGCGGGGAAAGTAGACCCGCGGCGCGGCCCGTGGCGCCGCCTGCCCTTCCAGGGCCGTCATGTGAACGACCCCGTCTTGATCGACGCCCTTCTCTGGCCCCTGAGCGGCTCCCGCCCGCGATCATGTCTCGGGTGCGCGCTAATGCCGGGACGTTCGGGCGATCGTGCCTGATTGTCAGATCCAAGCTCGCCGCACGCCCTCATCGTCCACACCGGTACCGAGACGCGCCCAACGCTGTGCCCGCACACCCGTTCGACCACCCACACGTCACCGGCCAACACGTCCGTTGCGCCGGGCACACACCGTCACTTCGGAAGCACGCTACGCACAACCCCTAGTGCACGGCGTGCCGAATCTTCGCTAGCGTTCGCAAATCTGGAGCATGTACGCAAGCAATTTGACGACCGACTGATTCTGACGACGACAAGACGGTCCATCGCAACATTCTCCCGAGGGAGCGCGAGTTTTCCGTGGTCATCGTGCCAACACACGTCCTCGTCCCGCAAAGCTCAGCTGTACGAGCTGCAAGTACCTCGCGGCATACGGTGTACCCGCCGTCACGCGGTCACGCACACGATTGCAGCGACCGCTGCAGAACCCTCCGCTCAGGCTCACTGAGGCAGTCCAGGTCGCCGGATCCGTCGGGACTTCCGGGGCAACTGACCCGCACCCCGTCCTGCCGCGAGTCTGCGCCGCTCGTGCCCGTGGGCATGTAACGGAAGGCTCACGCGCATGACACCGGATCAACTGCCCGCCAGCGTACTGTTGAGCTCACTGCTCACCGCCCTGCACTATGTGCCCGCGGGGGCGCTCAGAGTGCGCAGCGAGATCGAGCTGCCATTGAAGCTGCGCGCCCGAGTACGCTCATCGGCCGATAACGCCTGGCAAGCTTGGGCTTACGGGCCGCGCTGGTGGTTCGCCTCCGCGCATCGATTGCACCGCAGCGCCGAGCCGACCGTGGTTGCAGAATTCTTCGATGTGGACGGACGGTGCGTCGCAGCGGGCGTCTGGCGCCGCCATGATGAACGATGGGTCCTCGAGACCCCGACATGACGCAGCGCCGCAGCGATGCCATGCGCCAGGACGAACCCCATGTCCAATCCCTTCGAGCGCATCCGCTGCGCACACCACCGATGGGCAGTCGCGCCGGCTTGCGCGTCGTTTCGAACCGTCGGTCTGCGCCAGATGTCCATGAGAAATCCGCAGCGAATGTGCCGGCAGGCCGATGACCTGCTCGGCCGAGGCGCCGCCACCGACCCGACCCGCAACATCGGCGGGAGACACTGCGTCTGCACACTCCGCTGTGCTTCAACCCGCCAGCGGCACACCCGGGAGGCCGGCCATGGATAAGACGCCCAGGGATCCCTCGAGCCACAGTGATCTCGTCCGACGGCTCATCCACCATCTGGAAGCCCACACCAACGGACACACCGCGACGCAGCGCAAGTTCCTGCAGACAGTCTTGTCAATCAACGTAATTGCGTCGCGATTCGATGATTACACCGCTCAACACCAAGAGCGGGTGGCGATCCTGGCGCTCGTCACGGGCCGTTGCCTCGGACTCTCTGCCGGCAGCCTCACGGGCGTGTTCCTCGGTGCCCTTGTCCACGACCTCGGGAAGATCGCGATCCCGCGCGAATTATTGAACAAACCCGGTCGCCTCAGCCGCGAAGAATCCGCCCTGATCAGAACGCATGTCCCCATCGGCTGCGAGATCATGCAGCATATCGCGCCACCATGGCCCCTGCAGTCGATCATCGCCCAACACCACGAACGACTCGATGGATCCGGCTATCCGTACGGATTGACCCACGAATCGATTGAGATCGAGCCGCGTATCGTAGCGGTGTGCGATGTGTTTGAGGCCCTTTGCGATGATCGACCGTATCGCAAGGCGCTCGGCGTGCAAGGCGCGCTGGATGAGTTGAAGCGAAGCTCGGGCAAGACGTTGGACGCGGACGTCGTGGCCGCGCTCGATTCACTTGCGCGCCGCCACCGGGCATCGACAGACCTGTTCTGGGAACAGGTGGCGTTGGAAGCCTTCGAGGCTCTGAGCAGTCCTGCACCCGCGGTGAGTTATCGGCGTGCACGTGCTGCGCGCCATGCGATTCCCGCAGGGTGATCTGCACCGATCCGGTGCGGATCTGGATCGGGTACTGCCGCCGCCGATGTCGGGTCTGGGCCAGCGGACGGGTCAATCGTGCGTGGACATATCGTTAGTGAAAGTCTCGCGAGCGCGTCACCAGCGCCCCGAGCAACCCCGTGCGATCGAGGAGCCGCCGGGCGATCAGGTGCGTGACGCCCTCGGCGTGCTGCAGCCGCCCGTGCACTTCGAGCAACCGCGCCCCGAGCAGCGCCTCCCGATGCGCCTGC
>JAKADE010000713.1 GCA_021820785.1 Pseudomonadota bacterium | reverse complement strand
AGGTCCGTCAGCGGACCGGCGGCGATGATCGTGACCTGGTGCGGGTAGCGGTGCACCATGCGGATGAGAAACTGCGCGGCATTCTCCCGCTGCGCAGGAATCGACGGCGCCCCCTCCGGCAGAGGCGGTACCCAGTACGGTCTGTTCGGGTGCAGCGGCGTCGGGTCGCGCGTGCCTTCCGCGGGCCAGTGGCGCATGTAGGCGCCGTCATAGAAGAGCTTGCCGTATTGATGCTCCCACGCCCGATTGCGGCGGCGGGAGTCGAGGAGCGGAAAGACCGCGCCCGGATACACCGGGACCGAGGTGCGGTGCGCGATCTGCAGCGCCCGCAGGATGTGGGCGACCTCCTCGTTGCGCCAGCCATCACCGGTGGGCACGGTGATGCCGAGCAGGTGGATGCTGCGATCCTGCAGGAGCATCAGGCTCGCCTGGATGTTCGTCCCGCCGGGGCCCATTTCATCCTCGTCGAAGATGACTTTGGGACGGGTGCTCGCGCCCGCATGCGCCGCGGGCACGGCGCGGCCGATAAACTGCACGCCGAGCAGCAGCAGGCACAGCGCCAGGATTCGGGCGGCGCAGGTTCGGGGACGAATCATGGAACGAACTCCGTGCAGTGGCGCGTGGCGAGGGGAGCGCGCGGACATGCGCCCTCGCCATCAGGCCGGTGGTCGTGGAGAGTCGGGATCATTCGGGCGCCTCGTGCCGCGCTCAGCGCGCGCGCGCGAGCACGATCAGGCCGAGACCGCCGAGAAAGCACAGGAACATCGCCGCGAGCAGCACAGTGACGCCGCGGGCCGGCTGCCTGAACTCGCGCCAGACGAACACGCCCCACAGCGCGGCGATCATGGTGGCGCCCTGGCCGAGGCCGTACGAAATCGCGAAGCCGGCGCGCCCGGAGGCGATGAGATTGAGCGACATGCCGATACCCCACACGACCCCGCCCAGCAGGCCGGCCAGATGCATGGAGAGACTGCCGCGCCGGTAGTGGGCGAAGGGCACCGGCTCGCCCATGACCGGGAAGCGCATGGCGAGCGAATTCCACACGAACGTGCTCAGAAAGACGCCGACGGCGAAGACGAATACGGCGGCATAGCTGCCCATCAGGCCCCGGACCGGATGGGCCGGATCGGGATACATGGCCGCGGCCACGAAGCGGTAGAACACCCCCATGAAGATACCGCTGGCGATCGACAACACCAGGCCCTTGGCACTGACTCGCAGGGCGCGCCGGGATTGGCGCCGATACGCCTCGGCGTCCAGAACGATTGCGACGGTCACGAGCGCGACGCCCGCGGCGAGCAGCACGGGATTGCCCAGCGGAACGGCCACGTAGTTGAGGATGACCCCGAGCACCAGCGCGAGCCCGATGCCGACCGGGAAGGCGACCGCCATGCCGGCGAACTCGATGGCCGCGACGAGGAGGATATTGGCGAGATTGAACACGGCGCCGCCGAACAGCGCATGGACGAGACTGGAGCGGCTTGCCTGGGCGAGATCGGCGAAGAACGACCGCCCGCCGTGACCGGCGGTGCCGAGCGTGACGCCGAACAGCGCGGCAATGAGCAGTACGCCGAGTGCGTAATCCCAGTAGAAGAGCTCGAATCGCCATGACGCCGGCGCGAGCTTGCGCGCGTTGGCCCAAGAGCCCCAACAGAGCATCGTGACGATGGTGAGCGCGACGGCAAGCGAGTAACTCTGGACGATGTACATCGCATCAAGCTCCCGGCGGTGTGCAGCGGATCTACGGGCGGCGGGCCCATTCGGCGTCGAGTTCGGTGCGCCGCGCGAACGACTTCTGCGCACCGATGCGGGTGGCCGATAGCGCGGCGTAGAGATTTGCGCGAGTCACGGCCTCGCGTTCGGGCATGCCCTCGGTCAAGAACGTGGCGAGACTGCCGATGAACGCATCGCCGGCGCCCGTCGTATCGACCGTCGCGACCTGGAATCCCGGGACATGGACGCGCTGCGTTCGAGAGGCGAGCATCGCTCCCTTCGCACCGACCGTGAGGACGACGCGGCCTATGCCGCTTGCCAGCAGATCATCGAGGCAGGCCTCCAGGTCGCCGGTGGCACCGGGGTCGCGACCCGTCATCGTTTCCGCTTCCGTCTCGTTGAGAATGAGGTAATCGCCACGGGCGAGTGCGGTGAGATCCGCGGCGAGCGCGGGCGCTGGATTGATCATGCAGGGCACGTGATGCGTCTGGGCGAGACGCACCGTGTGATACACCGTCTGCAGCGGGATCTCGAACTGCACGAGCACCATGTCGGCGGCGGCGATCCGATCGGCCGCGGCATCGATGTCCGCCGGCCAGAGCCGATCATTGGCGCCCTTCACCACGATGATGCGGTTCTCCCCGCTCGGCTCGACCAGAATCAGTGCCGTCCCGGTCGCCGCATCGGGCGCCACCCGGACCGCCGAGGTGTCCACGCCCTGCGCCTGGAGATTGGCGCGGGCCTCGGTGCCGAGCGAGTCCGCGCCGACCGCGGCGATCATCGTGACCTGCGCGCCGCACAGGCTCGCCGCCACAGCTTGGTTCGCGCCCTTGCCGCCAAATCCCATGTCGAACGCAGACCCGAAAATCGTCTGC
>JAKADE010000712.1 GCA_021820785.1 Pseudomonadota bacterium | reverse complement strand
CTCCAATGGGAGGGCTCGAACGCGCATCTCATCGGGTGGCGGCAACGGCGCCCACTCGGTGCCCTGAACCTGTGCGGTGTCTGAGCATGAGAGGCGCCAGATGCGTGCTCGGATGCTCGTCCGATCACCGTGGCGCATATTCGCCTCGATCAATTCGATGGAGCGCCCGGGCCGCACGACATCGACGTCGATGCTGAATTCACCAGAATGAATGACCCCCAGCACGTCGACAGACACCCGGGAGACCAGTTTGTCGCTCGGCAGGCGACGCTCCACCTCGGCCAAAACGAGGCCAGAAGCAGGCGCCAAATGCTGCTCGCCGGGTTGCCACGCTCCCTGGGAATGTAAGGTCGATACGAATCGATGGTCGCCGAGACGAACATAGAATGCTTCGGGATATGCCTCGCCCGAATGTCCGAGGTGAAGATTCGCAGACGCTGCCATGGCTTGAGTTTACCTCGTTCGGCTGCCGCCTAGGACGGAGGAATGAGATGCACGTCTTTCCCCTCGCCGCCCCTTCGACGACTGACGCGCGTTCGAGGCCACTGCCGACTCCCTCAATTCGTGAACGTCGGGCAGCAAGCGGGTTCTGTTGGTACTATTTCGCAACGGCGCGCAATGAGACGGTCCCAATCAGAGCGCAGCGGCCGGCAATGAGGATGCAGCAGATGATTGATCATTACTCTGATCACGCGGCCAATGAACGGACGTTCCTCGCCTGGGTGCGCACTGCGATCGCCGTGATGGCCTTTGGCTTCCTGGTGGCGAAGTTCAATCTATTCCTGAAAGTCGCAGCGCAATCGCTGGCCGGCGCCCACGGTCGGAGAGTATCAGTCCCCGGCGGGGGATTTGGCGACGTGGCCGGACTGATCTTGATCATTGCCGGCACAGCCATGGTTGCTATGGCCGCGGTACGGTTTATTCGAACTGGGCAGGCCATCGAATCTGCGGAGCGGCGTCCGGGCGGCGCCCGCATGGACCTCGCGCTATCGGCGCTCATGGTGATCCTGGGCGTGGCACTTGCCGTCTATGTCTCCCATGCTCTACTCGCATAGCGGCCGCCCGTTGACTGCCGCTGCAGCGGCCGACGCGGCTTCCGCGACTGTGCAATCGTTGATCCTGACCTCGATTCCACAGGATCTGCGTGGTGCTGTGTCGAGGACTGCGGCTGACTGAATCTCCAATGGGTGGGCAATACGATTTGAACTCTCCCCGCCCTCAACTCGCCCATGCCCTGCACGGTCGAATGCCGATCCTTCCCCGCAGTATTCCAGGGGCCGCAAAAGTCCGGACATTACCGAAGCGGCACGAGCGTCCGCGGCCAACCGCTGGTCGCGGCCCACGGCGTCACACCATCTGACTTCTGGACGTGGCTGTCGCCTGGCCCTCAAAGTCACGATTCTGAATTCAGCGCTATCACCCGGTGTTCGGCCGCTGAACGCTGCGCTGCCTCTATGATCTGCAGACCCGCAACCGCATCCTCCGGCAGGACCGGCGGCGGCGCTGCACCGCGCAGCATTGCGGCAATTCCCGCGTAGAAATTCTGGTACGCGCCCGGCTCACTCCGGACGGAATGCTTGCGCGTCCCGTCCGTGACGAAGCCCCACGCATCGGGCGACTCGACGCCCCAGTCCGGACCGACGGGTATCTTCCCGCTTCTAAGCGCTGCCTCCTGTGGATCGGCGTCCTGTTTCACAAATGCCCCGTGTTCCCCGAGAACCCGCATGCGGGGACCAAAGTGCGCGGCCACGACACTCGTCCACAGGTGCGAGCGCACCCCATTGACATGAGTCAGCGCCACAAACACGTCGTCGTCGGTCTGCGCGCCCGGTCGCCGAAGATCCAGTTCGGCGTACACCTGCTTCACGGGACCGAAGAGGGCCAACGCCTGGTCGATCAGATGGGTTCCGAGGTCGTACAACAGACCGCCTGCCTCATCGGACTCGCCGCGTTCGCGCCAACCGCCCTTCAATTGCGGTCGCCACCGCTCGAAGCGAGATTCAAAGCGAAATATCCGCCCAAGAGTTCCCGCGTCGATCAATCGCCGAAGAGTCAGATATTCGCTGTCCCAGCGGCGGTTGTGATAAGGAATGACGGGCAATCCCTTCTCGCGGGCGAACTGAATGACGCGAAGCGCCTCCGCCGAGGAGCGGGCAAAGGGCTTATCCACCACCACTGGCAGCCCCGCGGCAAGGGCATCCAGAGCAAGCGCCGCGTGATACCGGTTGGGCGTGGTGATGACCACGAGGTCGTGGTCCGCCGCCTGCTCCCATAAGGACTTCACTGAGGCGATGACGCGCGCCTTGGGGTACGTGCGTCCGGCGCGCCTCACGCGCTCTTCGTTTGACGTCACTATCGTGGCGAGCGTCATGCCGGGCGTAGCTGCGATTAACGGCGCATGAAAGCTTTCACCTCCGAGACCGAACCCCACCAGTGCCACCCGAAGATTGCGCCCTGTGTTTTGGCCCATCATGAAACTGTAACTTTTCAAACTCGGACCTCTATCCTAATACAATTCCCGATCGTTCACGCAGGCGCCACTCCAGACTGCAATCGTCGGCGCGCCCCCGTTCAAGCCAGCGGCGACTCGAT
>JAKADE010000711.1 GCA_021820785.1 Pseudomonadota bacterium | reverse complement strand
GACCGCAGCGCGTACGTGTTTCTCGGTAACGCGGCGCTGTATTTCGGCACCACACCGGAGCCGACCTCGAGCGTCGGTCCGGTCTGGACGGTCGAGCGCGACGTGACCGACTACAGCGCGCTGCTCGCTGAGCCGCAGTCGGGGGCTGCGACGATTTTCAACATCGTCAACAGCACCTACACCGGCGTGATCCACGGCAGCGGCTATCTGTATTTCTACCCGGCGCCCCATGGCGAGGACGGCGAGGAAGGTGCGGCGCGCGCCGACGGACGCGTACGGGGCACAGCGCCCTCGGCGGTCTATCCGCTCAACAGCGCCAACCAGCCGAGCTACCTCGATACGCCCGCGCAGCAGCTTTCGCAGCAGATCACCTTCCCGACCAATATGACGCACGTGTACCTCGAGGTCACCGCGCAGAGCCAGATCGGGGACGAGTTCTGGTACACCTGCGTGCCCGATCAGTACGTCCAGGAGCTGCAGAGCTGCGGCAGCAGCGGCTATCGTCAGGTGGTGGTCGAAGTCGACGGGCGCACCGTCGCCTATGCGCCGGTCTCGCCGTGGATCTTCACCGGCGGCATCGATCCGTTCCTCTGGCAGCCGACGCCGGGCGTGCAGACGCTGAATTTCAAGCCGTTCCGCGTCGATCTGACGCCGCTCGCCGCCGAGCTCGACAACGGTAAGCCGCACACCATCGCGGTCAGTGTGTATAACGATGGAAACTACTTCTCCGTCGCCGCGAGTCTGCTCGTGTACCAGGATATGCGCCTCAGCGCGATCCGCGGCGCGGTCACGGAGGTCGACGTGCCGGCCCTTGCCCCGAACGTCACTGCCGATCTGGCGAGCGGCGCCGGCGGCAGCGTCAGCGGCTCGGTCAGCGTCAGTTCCGCGGTGCGCACGCGCCTTTCGGGCTACCTCGAGCTGCCCGACGGACTGCGCAGCACGTCGGTCGAACAGGACTTCCAGTTCGCCAACCGGCAGAACTATACGATCAACAGCACCGTCTACGACCAGCAGATCGCGCTCACCAGCGCCGTGCGCACCGTCACGCAGGTGAGCGGAGCGGACCGGCGGGCCGAGCGCCGGGTGAGCACCTGGAGCTTCCCGCTCACGGTCAACTATGACCAGGCGCAGCAGGCGAATGGCGATTACGCCATCACCACCTCGGTGCTGCAGCACTTCAGCGAGCGCACCGGAGCGGCCCCGGACAGCGCGTCCGGTCAGGCGCTGAGCGATCGCGTGCGGGCCATCGACACGCTCGAGTTCGACCCGAGCTTCAACTTCCTCGGCCATTCGGGCATGTCCGGTTCCCAGCGCTACGAGTTCCAGCGCCGCGGCCACGGCGAGCCCGAATGCTATGCGCGCACCATCGTCAACAGCGCCAACGCGGTCAGTGCCGTCATGGATGCCCGGCACTGCGATCTGCTCGGCGGATCGCCGTGGCATTGAGCGAGCCGAGCTCACCGCCGGGCGATCACGCCGCGGCGCTCGATCCGCCGCGGGCCTACGGTGCGCCGCTCGGTCGCGTGCGGGTGCGCGCCGAACCGGAGGATTTCTGCGTCGAGGAGTGCCTCGGCTTCGCGCCCGCCGGCGCCGGTGCGCACGTGCTGCTGCGGGTACGCAAGCGCGATGCCAACACCGCGTGGGTGGCCGGTGAGCTCGCCCGCATCGGCGGCTGCCGGCCGTTCGAAGTCGGGTACGCCGGGCTGAAGGATCGGCGCGCGGTCGCGGTGCAGTGGTTCACGGTGCCGCGCGGAGCGCGCGGGCCCGAGCAGTGGAGCGAGGTGCGCGGGGAGGGCTTCGAGGTGCTCGAGGCACACGGCCACACACGCAAGCTCCCGCGCGGGGCGCTCGAGGGCAACCGCTTTCGCATCCGGGCGCGCGGAGCGCCCCCCGAGGCGCAGGCGCTGCAGGCACGGCTCGAGCACATCGGCGCGCATGGCGTGCCGAACTATTTCGGCCCGCAACGCTTCGGCCGCGAGGGCGGCAATCTCGCCCACCTGCCGGCCGATCCCGGTGCGTTGCGGCCGTCGGAGCGCGGGTTCGTGCTCTCGGCGGTGCGCAGCCTGCTGTTCAACGCCGTGCTCGCCGAGCGGGTGCGCACCGGCCGCTGGTGCGAGCTCGAGGCGGGCGATCGCGCCCAGCTCGATGGGCGCGGCAGTCATTTCGCGGTCGAGGTGGCGGACGAGACGCTGCGCGAGCGAGCCGCGCGGCTCGAGATCCACCCGAGCGGGCCGTTGTGGGGGCAGGGCGCGCCGGACAGCGAAGGCGCGGTGCGGGCCCTCGAGACGGACATCGTGCGCCGGTTTCCGGCGGCCTGCGCGCTGCTCGAGGCCGCCGGCATGCGCCAGGAGCGGCGCAGCCTGCGCCTAGCGGTGCGCGAGCTCGAGGCACGGATCGAGCCCGATGGGGTGCTGCTGCAGTTCCGTCTCACCCGCGGTGCGTACGCCACGGCGGTGTTGCGCGAGCTGTTCGTGCTCGAGGACTACGAGCCGAGCAGCACGTAGATGGCGCCCGTGCCGCCATCGACCGCGCGTGCCGAGACGAAGGCCAGCACCGGCCCGAGGCGCCGCAGCAGGGCGGCGACCATGCCTT
>JAKADE010000710.1 GCA_021820785.1 Pseudomonadota bacterium | reverse complement strand
CGACCTGAGAAGTCCAAGCCCTGGCGGCCGGCCAAATTCCCCCATCTGTGGCCACTTGAAAATCCCCCACCCCTGAAGTGAGCGTGGCGCCGGTCGGCGCCCGGGGCTCGACGGCGGCGGACGTTACGCTGCTCCCTTTTGCACGGGGGCGGGGAGTGAACGTCTTGAAGCGGCATTTGCGGATTACGGTGCAGACGCTGCTCGGCCGCGGGACGAGCCAGCGCGAGATCGAGCGGATGACCGGGGTGGATCGCAAGACGATCCGACGCATTGGGCGGGAACTGACTGGGGCAAAATCCCCCGGGGTGGCCACCGGCTCTGAGGGCCGCGAGAGCGCGGTTTCGAGCGCTCAAAATCCCCCAGCACCCCGGCCACCGGGATCGCTGGCCCGCTCGGCCTGCGCGGTTCACCGCGCCTGGATCGAGGAGCAGGTTCAGCTCGGGCGCAACGCCCAGGCGATCTACCAGGATCTGGTCGAGCGGTTCGGCTTTGCGCACCGCTACAACTCGGTCAAGCGCTTCGTGCGCACGCTGCGGCGGCGGGAACCTGAGCGCTTCGACGTGCTCGAGAGCGAGCCCGGCGAGGAAGCCCAGGTCGATCTGGGGCTCGGCGCCCCGACGCTGTACCGCACCGGCAAGTATCGCCGGCCGCTGCTGTTCGTGCTGACGCTGAAGTACTCCGGCAAGGCGTTCCGCAAAGTCGTGTGGACGTGCGACCAGCAAGTGTGGGCACGGCTGCACGAGGAGGCGTTCCGGGCGCTCGGCGGGTGCGTGCAGTACGTCGTGCTGGATAACCTCAAGCAGGGCGTGATCAAGCCCGACCAGTACGAGCCGCAGCTGAACCCGGTATACGCCGCGATGCTCGCGCACCACGGGACGGTGGCCGATGTGGCGCGCGTGGCGGACCCGAACCGCAAGGGCGTGGTCGAGCGAGCGATCCAGCACACCCAGGACACGGCGCTGAAGGGCCGGCGGTTCGAGTCGATCGAGGCGCAAAACGTCTGGCTCGCGCACTGGGAGGAACGCTGGGCGGCCCCGCGCATCCACGGGCGCAAGAAGCGTCAGATCCTGGCGATGTACCTCGAGGAGAAGCCCTTCCTGCGCGCTCTGCCGCTCGAGCCGTTCCGCTGCTTCCGCCAGGAGAGGCGCACCGTGGACGACGCCGGGCTGATCCCGGTGGACGCCTCGCACTATGCGGCGCTGCCCGCCGCGCCGCACTGCGAGGTCATGGTGCGCATCTACGAGCGCGAGATCGAGATCTTCGATCTGGCCGGCGAGCTGCTGCGCCGCCACGAGAAAAGCGAGCGCAAGGGCAGCTACGTGCTGCTGGCGGAAGATCGCATCTTCAACCCCTCGCGCGAGACGGCGCACCTGCTCGCCAAGGTGCACAAGATCGGACCGAACTGCGCACGCCTCGCGCGGGAGATCTTCGCCCACCTCGGTCGGCCCGGACAGAAAGCCATTTACGCGCTCTCCAACCTCGCGCGACATCACCGCATCGAGGAGATCGAGCAGGCGTGCGAGCGGGTGCTCGCACTGCCTGAGCCGTCCTACCAGGCCCTCAAGCGCATCCTCGCGGCACAGGCCGCCGCCAAGGAGGCGAGCGCTGCCGCCGACACCGTGACACTCCAGCAGCGAGGCGAGCACATCCGCCAGATCGAGGAGTATCAACGCTTCTTCGATCAGCACGCCGGGCAGCTCTCACTGCTGTCGGATGCGCCAATCCCACCTCAACCACAGGAACCCACACGATGAGCATGACGATCCCGGAACTACACCGCGCGCTGCGCAGCTTGCGCCTCTCAGGGATGATCGCGACCCTCGAGGCGCGTGCTATGCAGGTCTCCCAACACGAGATGAACTTCCTCGAGGGCTTCTCCTGGCTCGTGCAGGATGAGCTTGACCGCAGACGCTCCAGGCTGCTCGAGCGTCGCCACAGCACCTCGGGCCTGCCCGAGCACAAGGACCTCACCGCCTTCGACTGGACGTACAACCCAAAGCTCCCGAGGCGCGAGATCCTCGAGCTTGCCACGCTGAAGTTCATCGAGGCGCGTGAGGGCGCCTTGCTGATCGGTCAACCCGGCACCGGCAAAAGCCACTGCGCCAAGGCCATCGCGCAGCTGGCCGTGCAGCGTGGCTACCGAGTCTTCTACCGCGAGGCACACGTGCTGCTGCAGGAGATCCACGAGGCGCGCGAGTTCGGCGAACTGCGCAAGTACCGCGCACAGATCAACGCCGCGGAGCTGATGGTCATCGACGATCTGTTCCTGCGCAAACTCCCTGCCAACGCCGGCGACGAACTCGCCGATCTGCTGATGAGCCGCTACGAGAAGTCCTCGGTCGTGATCACCTCGAACCGTTCCGTAGACGACTGGGGAAAGCTCCTCGGCGATGTCGTCGTCGCCGCACCGCTGCTCGACCGCATCATCCATCACGGTCATCTGCTGAAGTTCGAAGGCAAGAGCTGGCGCATGAAGGAAGCCGCCGAGCGCCTTGCCAAGCGCGCCGCTACCGCGTAATCATCCCGCGTCCGCCGCCGTCAGGTGGGGGATTTTGACCTGGCCACGGGTGGGGGATTTTGAAGTGGCCGCCG
>JAKADE010000709.1 GCA_021820785.1 Pseudomonadota bacterium | reverse complement strand
TCAGGGGCACCGGAACGTCGGTGCCGTTCTGGAGATCCGGGCCGATCGTGAAGGGCGGCTGGCGGTACAGATAACGCAGTGAGGGCACGGCGCGAACCCCCGGGGTGCGCCGCGCCGGCCCGCCGAGTGCCACCGGGGCGGCGCCTGCGGGGCCGTAGGCATGCGCGGGGCTGTGGCAGCTGGCGCACGAGAGCCGTCCGGAACCCGACAACGCCGGATCGAAGAACAGGTGTCGCCCGAGCCGCGCCAGCGCCGAGATCGCTCGCACCGGCGGCAAGCGCAAGTTCACCGGGTGGGGATTGAAGCCCGCCGCGAGCAGCCGCTCGGCGCGGAGTGCCGCACCCTCGATCCGCACCCCGCCGGCTGCGGCGAGTCCCGGCAGCAGCGCTCCGATGAGCACCGCGGCCACAAGCGGCCTGCTCGCACGGGACATCCGCTCAGGCGCCGGCCCCGCGGCGCGGCGCGAGCGGCTCACCGGTGCGGCCGTTGAGCAGCAGCGGCGCGGCCGGCCGGCGCCGCGTGAAATCAAACATGTTCATGATGCTGCCGGCGGTCGCATCGAACGCCCCGTCGCCCAGACGCTCGCCCTGGAGCCAGTTGTCTTCGATGAAGCGCACCACCGAGGCCTGCGAGATACGCGCGTGGCTCACGTAGTTGACCTTGGCATAGGGGGAGATCACGAAGAACGGGATGCGGGTACCCGGTCCACAGCGGCCGTTGACGGGCTTGCCGTTCACCCCCGCGAGCGGCACCCCGTGCCCGCACACGCCCGGCCCGTCGAGCCGGTCGGCGCTCTTGTCGTAGGACGGGTTGGTGGGCGTGGCAAAGGCGTGATCGTACCAGCCGTCGGAGTCGTCCCAGGTGATGATGATGGCGGTGCTGCGCCAGGCCGGACTGCGCTCCAGGCGGTTCACCACCCGCACGATCCAGGCCTGCTCATCGAGCGGATCGGAGTAGCCGGCATGCCCGTCCTCGTAGCCCGGCGCCTTCAGATAGGAGACCGCCGGCAGATTGCCGGCGCGCAGCGCCGCGAAGAAATCCCCCAGGCCGTACTCGTGGTTGGCTGGATCGCGCCGGCCGTCGGCATCGTAGGTATACCCGACGGCGCGGATCGAGGCCGGCCGCGCATGGGTCGGATTGGCGGTCGCCTTGAAGTACTGGAACCAGTTGTGGTGCGGGATGTAGTCGCGCACCTTCTGCCCGACCACCGTCGAGTACGTGCTGCGCCGACAGCCGCTCGTGCCGTTGGAGTTGGTGCGCGCCAGGTCGAACCCGCCCATGAACCCGCCCCAGCTCACCCCGTGCGCCGTGAGCAGTTCGCCGATATTGCGTCCGAGCATGCGCACCTGGTTGGCGCGGCTCGAGCACACGTCGTAGGCCGGATCGACGTCGCTGATCAGGCCGTAGCCGCCCGCCCCGTCCGCGATGTAATAGCGGTGCGTCGTACTGGCGACGAGCCGCACCCCGTCGGTCTGACCGGACACCACTTCGAGCGCCCCGGGGGTCGAGGGTCCGTACGTGTTGGTGTAGGCGTCGTCGCTCATCGCGAAGTGCTGCGCGTAGTTCCACAGCGCCGTGACGGTGTTGCCGTCGAAGTAGCCCATCACCTGGCCCGGCGTGCCGAATGCACCGGCGCCCCCGGGAGTGCCCCGCCCGGTGTGCAGCGGAAACAGGTCCGCCGCGCCGCCATCGTAGGCGAGCTGCTCGGCGGTGTAGCCGTGGTTCTGATCGGCGGTCGCCGCCTGCGAGCGGTCCAGCCGGAACGGATTGGTGGCGCCGCGGCCGTTGCGCGGGTTCAGGTTCGGGTTGTGGGTCAGCAGCTGTCCGCGCAGCAGGTTGTTCACCGCGGGAGTGCCCGGCGCGGCCGTGAAGCGCGGCTCGCCCGCTGGATTGGCCGCATGCGGGTAGGTCGCGAAATAGTGATCGAACGAGACGTTCTCATCGAAGATCACCACCAGGTGCTTGATCGGCGTGCGCGTCGGCTCACGTGCCGCGGGCAGCTCGAGCACGTGGGCCGAGGCGCCCGTTGCGGCGGCGAGCACGGCGAATCCGAGCAGCGCCGGAAGGCAGTTCAGGGGGGAACGCATGCGGGAGTTCCTCGATGAGAGTGAAGGGTGGCGGTGAGGTCCGCGCCGGGCCGCTCCGGCCTCACGCGGGCGCGCCGAGCCTACCGGCACAGTGTGACCGATCGATGACAGGCCGCCTACCCCCGGGGACAGGACACTCCCCGGGGTGGGTGACGGACCGGCCGGTGAGCGCCTATGATCCTCGCCACCGCCCGGCCGCGATTCGACTTCCCCGTGACGCCCACCGTACTCCTCGCAGAGCACCCGGCTGCCGCCCGTCTCGGCGCCTTCGCCGCCGTGTTCGCCGTGATGGCGGTGTGGGAACTGCTCGCGCCCCGGCGCGCGCTCCATCGGCCCAGGGGCACGCGCTGGCTGAACAACTTGGGCATCATCGCCGCCGCCACGCTCCTGGTGCGCCTGCTCCTGCCGGGCGCGGCGCTCGCCACGGCCCTGTTTGCGGCCCGGCGCGGCTGGGGCGTGCTCCCGCTCCTGGCACTGCCCGGACCGGTGCGCCTGCTGCTGACGC
>JAKADE010000708.1 GCA_021820785.1 Pseudomonadota bacterium | reverse complement strand
CACCATCCACGACCGGGTGTATCTGCTCAACGACCGCTACGACCTGTTCGACATCGAGGTGCACGGCGAGGCGCTGCTGCGCGAGCAGCTCGCGCGCACCGGGGGACTGCTGCTGTTCGGGGCCCACCTCGGCAGTTTCGAGGTCACGCGCGCCATCGGCCGGCGGGCCGCGCTGCCGGTGGTGATGGCTGCCCACACGCGCAATGCGCGCAAGATCAATGCCGCGCTCGAGGCGATCAGCACCGAGCCGCCGGCCGTCGTGCCGCTCGGCGACAACCCGCTCGCGCTGCTCGACGTGCAGCACCTGCTCGAGCAGGGCATGTCGGTGGGCATCCTCGCCGACCGCACCCCGCGCGAGCAGCAGACCGAGATCGTCGAGTTCCTCGGCGCCCCGGCACACTTCCCGAGCGGACCGTTCCGGGCCGCGGCCGCGCTCGGCCGGCCGGTCGTGCTGATGGCCGGTCTGTACCTCGGCGCCAACCGCTACCGGGTCGTCTTCGAGCCACTCGCGGACTTCAGCGGCGTGCCGCGCGCGGCGCGCGCCGCGGCGGTGCGCACCGCCATCGAACGCTATGCGCAGACCCTCGAGCGGCTCTGCCGCGCCCACCCCTTCAACTGGTTCAACTTCTATGACTTCTGGGCCGATCGGTAAGTGCGCGCGGGCCACGCTCGCGGCGCTCCTCCTGCTCCTCGGTGCCGGCGCAGCCCGCGCGGCGGAGGCACCGTTCACACAGCTGATGGCGCTGCTCGCGGCCCGCCGCAGCGGCACCGTCACGTTCGTGGCGCGCACGTATGCGGCCGGTCTGACCCGACCGCTGGTCAGCTCGGGGGTGCTCGCGTTCCGCGCTCCCGATCACCTCGAGCAGCGCACGCTCAAACCGCTGCCGAGCGAGCTCATCCTCGACGGTGAGCACATGACGGTGCGCCGCGGCGGTGAGACGCATCACGTGAACCTGCGCGCCTACCCCGAAATTGCCGTCTACGCCGATGCGCTGCGCGAGACCCTCGGCGGACACGGCAGGGCGCTGCGGCGGCTGTTCGCCATCGGCTGGCACGGGACGCTCGCCGGGTGGCGGCTGACGCTCAGACCCATCCAGGCGGACGCGCACGTGCGTCAGATCCGCCTCGCCGGTGCCGGCGCCAACATCCAACGCATCGAGATCCTCGCGCCCGGGGGCGCGCGCACGGTGCTGCACCTCGGCACCCCGACGGCGCCATGAACCGGCGCGCCGCCGCCGTCGGGATCTGGGCGGCGCTCGCGGGGATCGCGGCCGTGCTCGTGGCGCGGGCGCGCTACAGCGCCGATCTGTCGGCATTCCTGCCCAGCGCGCCGAGCGCGCGCCAGCGCCTGCTCGTCGAACAGTTGCGCAACGGCATCGCCTCGCGCCTGCTCATCGTGGCGATCGGCGGGGCAACGTCCGCGACGCGGGCCGCGATCTCCACGGACCTGGCGCGCACCCTGCGCGCAGCGCATCGCTTCAGCACGGTACAGAACGGCTCGAGCGCCGCTGAGCGGCGCGACGGGGCATTCCTCTTCGCGCACCGCTATCTGCTCAGCCCCGGGGTGACGGCGCAGCGCTTCACGACACTCGGGCTGCGTACCTCGATCGGACGGACGCTCGGACTGTTGGCCGCGCCCGGCGGCGTCCTCGCCGCCCCCTCGCTCACACACGACCCCACCGGCGAGATGTTCGCAGTGCTCGGGGCCTTTGGCCCGGGACGTGCGCCGCGGCGTACCGATGGGGTCTGGGTGAGCCGCTCGGGCCGCGAGGCGCTGTTGCTGGTCCGCACGCGCGCGCCCGGATCGGACACGGACGCCCAGGCCCGCGCCATTGCGGCGATCCGCGCGGCGTTCCACGCGGCGGTGGCACGCACGCACGCGCACGCCACGCTGCAGATGAGCGGCCCGGGTGTGTTCGCCGTTGCCGCGCGCGCGCGCATCACACGCGAAGTGGTCCGCCTGTCGCTGCTCAGCGGTGCGCTGATGCTGATGCTGCTCGCCCTCGCCTACCGCTCCCTCGCCGCGCTCGGCCTTGCACTCGTGCCGGTGGCCTCCGGCGCCCTCGCCGGCGTCGCCGCCGTCGCGCTGCGCTTTGGCGTCGTGCAGGGCGTGACGCTCGGCTTCGGCGTGACGCTGATCGGCGAGGCCGTCGATTACTCGATCTACCTGTTCGTGCAGTCGCGCACCGCAGGCGCGGCGGGCGACGCCGAGTGGCGGCGCAGCGCCTGGCCGACCGTGCGCCTGGGGATGTTCACCTCGGTATGCGGGTTCGCGGCGCTGCTGCCGTCGGCGTTCCCGGGGCTCGCGCAGCTCGGATGGTATTCGCTCACCGGGGTGCTGGCCGCCGGCCTCGTGACCCGCTTCGTCCTGCCGCAGCTGCTGCCGGCGAGCTTCACGGTGCGTGACCTTCGTCCGCTCGGCGCCCGGGCCGCACGGCTGCTCGGGCAGCTGCGCGCCGCGCGGGTCGTGTTGGTGCTGGTGGCCATCGGCGCAGCCGTCGTGCTGTATGGGCACCGCGAGTCGCTGTGGAACCGCCAGCTCGCCGCGCTGAGTCCGGTGCCGCGCGCCGCGCAGCGCCTCGATGCGCGCCTGC
>JAKADE010000036.1:8188-13198 GCA_021820785.1 Pseudomonadota bacterium | reverse complement strand
CGACCGCCGTGAGCGCGGCGATGCCGGCGAGCAGATAGGCGAGATTCAATCTCGGTAAGGCGTAGTGTGCGCTGAGCCAACTGCCAATGAGGAGGGCGAGAACGCTGCCTAGAATCGCGCCGCTGCTGAGCACGAGCGCACCTTCGACAAGGAAATGTGCCACGACGTCCCGCTGCCGCGCCCCGAGCGCCCGATGCGTGCCGATCTGTCGGGTGCGGCTGCCGACGTTGAACGTGGTCAGCCCGAATATTCCCAGACAGCAGACTGCCACCATGAGGGCGGTGACGATACCGAGGAGAATGGCCACGTTCCGGTTGGCCGAGTGCATCTGCCGTTTGGCCGACGAGAGGGTCTGAGCGTACTGGACGACGCCGTAGTGGTGCGCGACGCCGATGTGCTGTTTGGCTATATGTAGCACGGACGCGCGCTCACCCGGTTCGGTTCGCACCAGCAGATAGTAGCCGCCGTATTGGCCGGGAAGCGTCGGGGCGAGGGTGGTGTCGTACGTTCCCTGGCCGAGTTGGGGCCCCATGAAATTGCTCACGATGCCGATGATGGTCCTCGGAGTACTGCCGTAGACCGTTCTGCCGAGTGCATTTCCGTGCGGGAAGAGGGCCTGGGCCAGCGCCTGCGTGACGATGATTTCGGCGGGAGGTGCCTGTGTGCCCGGGGTATAAGGTTCGATTTCCTCGGGACGGAAGTTCCGCCCGGCGATGAGAGAGACCCCGAGCGTCTTCAGTCCCTGCTCATCGACCGACAGTTCACCGGCTTCGACGACTCGGCCGCGCTCGTTGGGGTGCAGATAGAGCCCCGTGTCTCCGCCGTTGCCGGTGAGCGGAATTCCGCTGGTGACCGTCGCGGAGGCGACTCCCGAGAGCGTGCGCAGGTAGGCGAGGTCGTTGCTTTCCGCTGCGGCGATATTGAACTTCTTGGAAGATCCGGAAACGACGAGCGCGAATGAGTCGCGCGTATTGAAGCCCGTCGGCTGTTCGATTTTCTTGATGCGCTGATGCACGATCCAGGCGGCATTGACCAGGACGGCGAGGGTAATGGCGACCTGCAGCGCGACCAGCAGAGCACCGGTCGGATTGCGCTTCAGCGATGAAAGCATGGGACGGATGTTCAGACTCATCGATTCACCCGATGAAAATTGAGTTCATTGGCTCTTCAGGTACCGCGCCGGGGAGACCCGGCCGATGCGCCATGCGGGATAGAGTCCGGCAACGAGGGTGGCCGCTGCAGCGAGCCCCAAAGCCCAGGCGATGCCGATGAGATCGAAGTGGGCCAACGCGCCGTAGGCACTGTGGCTGTGTGCATAGAGGACTCGCACGCCAGCGAGCCCGCCGATCCCGAGCAGCAGTCCGAGGCACGAGCCGGTCAGTGCGAGCACAGCCACTTCGATCAGGTGTTGGGCGAAGATCTCGCGACGCGTTGCGCCGAGGGCGCGCCGCACACCGGCCAGCGGCGCCGCACGCAGGAATTTGGCGAGCAGGATGCCGATGGTATTGATGAGGCAGACGGCCAGGAATGCAAATGCGACCCGCAGCAGCAGGCGGCTGTCGTTGCTGACGATGTGATGCAACGCCAACCACTGACTCACCGTCCAGAGGTGATTGTTGCGCGGGCGCTGGAAGCGGCCCATGGCTCGCTGTTGGGCCCAGTAGGCGTTCACGAAGTCGAGGAAGCGGTGGCGCTGCGTGGCGGTCGGGAGTTCCACCCACATGGTGATCCAGACGCAGTTCGAGCTGAGCAATTGCTCGTAGGTCTCGAGCGGCTTTGCGCCAGGCGCCATCCAGCAACTGACGCGACCGTTTGGGAACAGATGCAGAGTCGGACCCCATTTGAACGGCACGAATACAGGTGCCGGATGACCGAAGTTGCCGCCCGCGGCACCGGAGAGATCATAATAGCGGGGCTTGGGGTCCCAGTGAGCGAGCACCCCGACGATCTGGAAGCGCAGGTTGTTCCACAGAATGGTGCGTCCGACGCTGTCGCGGCCGCCGAACAGGCGCTCGTTGGTCCGGCGGCTGAGCACGATGACGGGCTTCGGTCCGCGATCGGCGGCAGCGCTCCAGGGACCGCCGTATTTGAACGGCACATCGAACATGTGGAAGAAGCCGGAGTCGGTCGTGCGTGTCATCACCCACAGCGGCGCACTCTGGCCGGGAGCGCCGGCGAGAACGCCCTGTGCGAAGCTCAGCAGGGCTTTGCGCTTCGGGATGTTCGAGCGGTAGAGATAGGTTGCGTCCCGGTACGTGAGAATCGTGGGGGAGCGGTCGGGGCGGCCGGGGTCATAGGGCTGGTCGGTACTCCAGGAATCCATCGTGACGGCGTAGAGCTCGCCGTTCTTCCACCAGATGGGATTGCGGCCCATGGCGTGATGGACGGTGAGCGTGACGATGCAGGCGGCGATGCCGAAGGCGATCGCACCGACCATCAGTGCGGTCAGGCCTGGCGTACGGCGCAAGCTCTTGAAGGCCAGACGGATGTAATAACCGAGCATGGGCGTGTCTCTGGTCTCAGTCCGCCGCGCCGCTCACCTGAGGGGCCCGCGTCGCCGTGTGATTCTGCGTAGGGGAGTCGAGCACGACGCCGTCGACGACGTGGATGTTGCGCTCGGCGCGCCTTGCCAGCTCCGGGTCATGAGTGACCAGAATGACCGTGGTGCCCATGTCGTTGATCTTCTCGAGCAAGTCCATGATCTGGCGAGCCATGAGCGAGTCCAGGTTGCCGGTGGGCTCATCGGCCAGGATCAGCGCCGGATCGCCGGCGATGGCCCGCGCGATGGCGACGCGTTGTTGCTGACCACCGGAGAGCTGGGAGGGCAGGTGCTTCATGCGCGCCGCGAGTCCCACGAGATCGAGGCTGCTCTCGATGCGCTTGCGCCGCTCGGCGGACTTCATGCGCCGATAGCGCAGCGGAACGTCGACGTTGTCGAAGATGTCCAGGTCCGGAATGAGATTGAATCCCTGGAAGATGAAGCCGATCTTCTCGTTGCGGATGCGTGAGCGGGCATCGTCCGACAGGCGGCTCACGTCGCGTCCGTCGAGTTCGTAGGTGCCGGTTTCGAAGGTCTCGAGGAGACCGGCGATGTTTAGGAACGTCGTCTTGCCCGATCCCGAGGGGCCGCTGACGGCGACGAATTCACCGTCTTTGACCTCGAGCGACAGCTCGCGCAGCGCGTGAGTCTCGATCAGGTCGGTACGATAGATCTTGCTGATGTTCTGCATCCGGAGCATGACGGCCTCGCTGGGAGTCACTGAGAGAGTTTCACTAGGGCGGCATCGTGCAGCCGGGAGGGATTGGAAATCACGACCGTCTCGCCGGCCTTCAGGCCGCGCAGGACCTCGATCTCCGAGATGGACGCGGCGCCGAAGGTCACTGGTACTCGCACCGCGGTGTCGCCGTGCACGACGTAGACCGATCGGGTTTGCGGACTGATGTAGGCGCCACGGTCCATGTGCAGCACGTTGGCGTGTTGACCGAGAATGATGCGCACCGAGGCTTGTTCGTTCTGGCGCAGATCGGGGGGCGTTGTCCCCTGGAAGCGCAGGCGGCCGGTCACCCAGCCGTCCTTGACGGCCGGTGCGATGTCGGTGACCACGCCCTTGACCGTGCCGCCGCTGAGTGTGATCTCGGCCGGGACGCCCGGGGCGATGCCGCCGGCCAGCGACTCGGCAACCTGGAACTGGACTGCGAGCCCCGACAGATCCACGACGGTGACCAGCGGGAGGTTTTCGGCGACGTAGCTCTCATCGGGCTGGGCATCGTCGGCCACGAGTCCGGTGACCGGCGAGCGCACTTGCAGCGCGTCCAAGCGGCTGTGCAGCTCGGCGACCTTCAGTGCCTGCGCATCGCGGGCGAGCGTGCGGGTGCGCAGATCGAGGAGAATCTTGCGCTTGGCGAGATGTGCGTCCTCACGCGCGTGCTCGAAGTTCAGGCGCGCGATCGAGAAGGTGTCGTAGGCCCCATCGTAGCGGCGCGCACTGATGACGTGCACTTTCCAGGCGGCCTGGGCGCGCTGCAGTTCGCGCAGCTGAGCGTTCATCTGCACCGCGTCGAGGTTGGCGCGCTGCTGGCTGGTGAGCAACTCTTCCTGCAGCTTCACCCGTTCCTCGGCAAGCGCTGCGTTCATGCTGTTGAGCGTGGCGAGCTGGCGTTGATACTCGTTCTGCAGCAGCGGGCTCGTCACCACGGCGAGCTCCTGGCCCTTGCGCACGCGGTCTCCGGCGTGCACCAGGTAATGAACGGTGCCGGCTGCGGTCGCGACCAGTGTCGGGCTCACCGCTGCGATGACCGTCCCGCGGGCCGCGACATCCTGAACGAACTGGCCGCGTTCAACGACCGTGGTTTCGAGGCGGCGCAGGGAGATCACCGATCCGGATTGGGACCACTCATAGATGAGCCAGCTGGCGATGCCGATCAGGAGCATCGCGCCCGCGATCGCACCGAGCACCGGGGGGCGTTGATGCCAGGGCGGGCGCTCCTCGGCGGCCATGTCCTGTGCGGCCGTATTGCGGATGGGGGTGACCGCGGCCGAGGGCTCGGCGGCGGGACGCGGGGATTTCAGATCGAGGATGCTCATGGCTGACGGAGCGATTGCATACCGTGTGCCAGTGAGGCGGCAGAGCGCAAGTTACTGTTTTGGCGATTAAAATCTCGGTAAGGCGGGGCAATGCGATGCTGCGGCATGTCCGCGTCGCGGACAGCGGACAGTCCGCGGACAGGTGCGCAAGCGGACAAATCGCAGCGTGCGGGTTGGCGCCTGCAACACTTCGGGCCTATCCTGTGGGCCTGTCGCGTCGGCGGGCGGTTTCGTCAGCCGAAAGGGGGGGCACAGCTTAGTGCCGCAGTTCGCGCACGGAGCCATCCTGAGGAGGACTTATGGCGACTCGACGTTCCGATTCGACCCCCACGCCCAAAACCGAGCAGGCCGTTGCGCCCAAGGCGCCCGCCCGCCGGGTATCACCGGCCAAGCCGAAAGGGAATTCAGCCGCGACTCCCACGAGC
>JAKADE010000036.1:0-8178 GCA_021820785.1 Pseudomonadota bacterium | reverse complement strand
TATTTCCACGCCGAACGTCGCGGCTTTGCGCCAGGCGGTGAGGAGCAGGACTGGCTGAAGGCCGAAGCCGAGATTGCGGCGCTGCTCGAGGGCGCGGCGCACGGTCACGGGCCCCAGTAGGGCTCGGCATGTGTTCACACCGTTCCAGGGCGCCCTGCGACCGAGGGTCGCAGGGCGCTCTCCTGTCGTGTCACCGATCTGCGCTGCCGATGGGCGATGAGCGGCGGACCGTGGAGATCTGAGTGCTTGCACTGTCAGCCCAATCGAGCGTCTGTATTCGACGTTGACTTGAGACGTGTGAAGCAACGGCGTGGTCATCGCGGTCGAATACACTACTGACATGGACGTGTTGTAACGCGTCTGTTGATGAGGTGTTGAAAGATCTCTGGATCGCGAGTCACTCTCGTATTTGTTCGATAATTCTCGAAAATGCATGCGTCAGGGCGCGAGGGTCCGGCGTAAGCTCCGATAGGTTGTGTTCATCGGAGGCGGTATGGGCGACCTGAGCGATCTGCGCGAAGCGATTCTGCGCTTGCCGTTGGTCCAGCGCGCAGTCCTGGCAGATTGGATCGCGGAGGTGACGCGCTCGGAGGGCGAGGGTGCCATCGCGGAAGCTCGGGGTGCCTACATCCCGGCCGAACGGCTGATGACGCTGGAGGAGTATTTCGCGTACGAGGCGGGCCGCGCCGAACGCCACGAATACCTCAACGGCACGCTCTACGCCATGTCGGGCGCGAGCGTGGCACACAATCAGATCATGTTTCGGGTCGCCCAGGCGCTGTCGGTCCGGCTGCAGGACGGGCCGTGCCGGGTGTTTCTCGCGGACCTGAAGTTGCGGTTGGTACTGGGCGAAGACCAGATCGTCTATTACCCGGACGTGATGGTGGCGTGTCAGCCCGAGCGCTGGGGGCGGGACTTCATCAGCGCCCCGCGGCTCGTGGTCGAAGTGCTCTCCCCCTCGACCCGGCACATCGATCTGCGTGAGAAGGCGCTGAATTATCGGCGGGAGTCCGCCATCGAGGACTATCTCATTCTCGCTCAGGACGAGTGCTGCGCGCGGGTGCATCGCCGCACGCAGCAGTGGGGCGCCGAACAGCTCGCGGGCGCCGAGGCGTTGCTGGCTCTGCCGTCGCTTGGGATCTCGCTGCCGTTAGGCGAGCTCTACGCCGGCGTGTCGCTCGGTGCCCGCGGACGCGTGCGCGCATCGTGGTGATCGCTCTGGCGTGATCGGGCGTGCCGATCGCCTCAGTTCAGAACGCTCGAGAGCCGCTTGCGATACTCGGAGACCAGGGCCGGCGCACCGCTCGCCAGTTCGAGGACGGAGAGGAAGGATTGCCGGGCCGCGCCGCCGTCGTATTGTCGGTCGCGCTTGATGATCTCGAGCAGTTCTTCGAGCGCCTTCGCGTGTTCGCCACTGGCGATGTAGCGTTGCGCCAGTGCCGATCGAGCTTTCAGGTCTGCCCCGTTGGCGGCGACCTGCGCGCGCAGCGTGTCGAGGTCGGGCAGTGCGGCCGCTTCTTCCAGACTTTCCAGACGGGTCTTCAGCGCCGCGGCGCGCGCATCGGCCTGACCCCGCGGTCCAAGCGTGGCGAGGGTCTGTGCGGCGCGTTCGAGCTGTTGGGACTCCGGCGGCGTCGGCAGACGGTTCAGCAGGACATCGGCAAGGTCCAGTTTCGCCTCGTCGTTCTCCGCATCAGCTTCGATCGCCCTGGAAAAGGCCGCCACGGCGCCGGCAAAATCCCCGGCGCCGATGAGCTGATGTCCGCGTCGCCGTTCCGCCTCGGACGAGCCGGGCAGCAGCCGGTCGAGGAACGGCCGGATCTGGCTCTCCGGCAGCGCCCCGATGAAGCCGTCGACCGGGTTGCCATCGACGAAGGCGAGGACATACGGAATGCTGCGGACCATGAACTTCTCGGACAGTTCAGGGTTCTCGTCGGAGTTGACCTTCACCAGCTTGAAGCGCCCTGAATAACTGGCCTCGAGCCGCTCCAGCACCGGACCTAGGGCGCGACACGGTCCGCACCACGGCGCCCAGAAATCCACCAGGACCGGCAGCTGCCGCGAGGCGGCGAGGACTTCCTGCTCAAAGGTGTTCAGGCTGACTTCGATCATCATCGTTCTCCGTACGCACTCGCTGCAGCATCGGGGCGTCGGCGGAGGATTTCAACCGCGTGCGCGCCCGGGACGCCATTTCGGGGGCGCCTGCGGCGGGCAGCTGCACGATGATGCGCCCTTCGCCGGGGGAGAAGCGGGCATCGCCGCCATGGCTGCGGGCCACCTGGCGGACGATGGCGAGGCCGAGTCCCGAGCCGGGAGCCTGGGCGTTGATGCGGTGGAAGCGCTCGAACACCGATTCCTCCTGGCCGGCGGGGACGCCATGGCCCTCGTCGCGCACTTCGATCCGGATCATCCCGTACGGCACGGGAGGCGGCACGATACGCACACTGACGGTGCCCTCACCGTGCACCAGGGCGTTGTCGAGCAGGTTGCGCACCATGTCGCGCAGATCATCGGCCCGGCCGGTGATCTCGACGATATCCGGCACGTGCATCTCCAGACGCCGGCCCTGGGCTTCCATCAAGGGCAGGACCTGGGCGGCGGCCTCGCGCGTCAGACGCGAGAGGTTCAACCTCGGCCACTGCTCCCCGTGCGGCTCGTAGGAGAGCGACTCCTTGCGCGCCAGGTCGATCAGCTGATCGACCAGGCGGCCCATCTGGCTCAACTCGCGCTCGACCGCCGGCCAGTCCGTGGTGCCCGTCAGGCGCGCCCGCTGCAGGCGCAGATTCAGCACCGCGAGCGGCGTGCGCAGCTCGTGGGCCGCATCGGCCGTGAGTCGCCGCTCGACCGCATAGGCCCGCGAGAGCCGGTCGAGCGCGCCGTTGACGGCCTCCACGAGCGGCTGGATTTCGCGCGGCAGGCCGCCGGCGGAGATGCGCAGATCCGGTTCGCGGGGGCCGACCCGCGCCGCTTCGCGCGAGGCGCGCTCGATCGGCTGCAGGCTCCAGCCGCTGATCAGCCACATCAGGCCGAGCGCGAGCACGGCAAAGACGATGAGCACCGAGACGTGCTCGGAGTCCTCGGCGAACAGACTGTCGACCAGGGTGCCGCGGCTCATGCGGTAGCGGGCGACCACGACCGTCAGTCCGCCCGGCCCGCGGGCCGCGACGATGGGTTGCTTCGCGGCACCGACGCCGATGAACTCCACCGGGCCGACCGGACCGCGCGCATCGACCGGGATGTAGGGCAGGGGCGCGGGAAGGTTCGCGGAGGTCGCGATCGGGCGGTGATCGGCGCCGAAGACCGTGAAGGTGAACCGGCGCGAGGGATCGGCGTAGACCTGGGCCCAGTCCTGGGGCAGGCGGACTTTCAGCACGCCGGCGCGATCGAAGCGCAGCGCCTCGAGGAGCTCGCGCGCCTGGTTCTGCAGCGTACTGGCCCGCAGGCCGGCAATGACGTTGTGCACCTCGAGCCGATAGGACACGAACGAGGCGCCGAGTCCGAGCGCGAACAGCGCGAACATCACCCCCAGCAGCCGCAGGCGCAGGCTGTGTGCGCGGCTCACGGAGAGGGTCCCTCGACCAGGCGATAGCCGATGCCCCACTTCGTTTCGATGGAGACGGTGGCGTGCGCACCGGCGAGCTTGCGCCGCAGTCGCGAGACGGCCGCCTCCAGGGCGTTGGTGCTGCCGGCATCCTCCAGGGCGTAGAGGCGATCTTCCAGGCGATCCTTGGTGATCACCTGGCCCGGCACCCGCAGCAGCTCCTCGAGCAGGGCTGCCTCGCGGCGGGTCAGATCGAGCGGCTTGCCGAGCACGGTGGCCTCGCGGCTGACCGTATCGAAGGTGATTTCCCCGAGCGTGTAACGGGTCTCGCGCCGGCTGCCGACGCGGCGCAGCACCGCCCGCAGGCGCGCCTCGAGTTCGAGCAGGTTGAACGGCTTGACGATGTAGTCGTCGGCGCCGGAGTTCAGCCCGAGCAGCCGCTCCTCCACGCCGTCGCGTGCCGTGACGATCACCGCCGGGACTTGCGGCTGCAGCGCGCGCAGCTGCGAGAGCAGCTGCATGCCGTCCATGTCCGGCAGCCCCAGGTCCAGCACCACCGCGTCGACCGGCGCGATGCGCGCCCCGGCGAGCGCCCGCTCGCCGCGGTCGAACGCATCGATGGCGAAGCCACGCTCGCGCAGATGATCGGCGATCATCTCGCGGATGGCCTGGTGATCCTCGACCAGCAGTATTCTCATGGGGCTCACGCCGGGGGGAGGGGCCCGGTCAGGGCCTATTATCCGCGCCGGGCGCCTGCGGCGCTCGTCAGGACTTGGTCAGCAATGGCTGGCAATGTGTCCGCGCCGGCCGCGCTGCGGATCCGGTCCCCGGGGTTTTGTCGGTCTGGAGAAACGGAAGTAGCGATGCACGGCAATGGCGGTTCTGACCCGGCAGCGGCCCGCTCGACCCGTACCGGCCGGGACCGGCGGGCTTCCGGCGGAGGTCTAGCGCGACGGCTCGGCGGCCTCGGCACGCTCGCCGCGGCAGCCCTGATCGGCGGCTGCGCCACCTACCACGCCCTGCCGCTGCCCCGCCGGGCGCATCTGGCAGGGGCCCTGAGCGAGCTGCGTACCGAGGTGCCACCGCTGGCCCCCGGAGCGTCGCCGCGGCGCATCCGGGTGAATCGTCCGCTGCGGCCGAGCGACATCGGGCTGCTCGCCGTGCTGAACGATCCGGCGCTGCGCACCGAAAGCGGATATCTGGCCGGCGCCCAGGCGAGCCTGCTGCAGGCCTCGCTCCTGCCCAATCCCGTCGCGGGCGTGGTCTACGAGCCGCAGCTCGGCGGCGCTGGCGTGGCGCCATCCTGGACCGCCACGCTCGCCGAGGACGTGAAGTCGATCATCACGTACCACACCCGGGTCGAGGCGGCCCACGATGCCTTCGAGCAGGTCAACGCCGACCTGCTGTGGCGTGAATGGCAGACGGCGCAGCAGGCGCGCGTCCTCGCGGTCTATTTGTATTGGGGGCGCGATGCGCTGCGCGCCAGCCGCCACGAGACACAGCTGCTCGACCGGGAAGCGCGCGCCGCACACGCGGCCGCGGCGAGCGGCAGTCTCGACCTGCGTACGCTCGCACCGATCCTCGCGGCCAAGGCGAGCGCCGACCAGACGCTGGCGAACCTCGCACTGGCGCAGCTGCGCGCCTGGCAGGCGCTCGATGCGCTTCTCGGGCTCGCGCCGGACGTGCGCTTCCCCATCGCCGCCCCGCGCGCCACCGCGCTGCCGCGCCACCTCGCGCCGCTGCTCGCCTCGCTCAGCGATCGCCGCCCGGACCTAGTGGCGCTGAAGATGGGCTATCACTCGGCGGACGAGAACGTGCGCACCGCGATCATCGGACAGTTTCCCGCCCTGGTGCTCGGGGCGCAGTGGGACCAGGACAACGGCAACGTCCGCAACGGCGGCCCCACCGCCCAGTTCGATCTGCCGATCTTCGATCGCAACCAGGGCCAGATTGCCGCAGCCCGGGCCACCCGCCTCGTGCTGCACGCCCAGTACCAGGCGCGCCTCGACGCCGCGGTCGGCACGGTGCGCGCGCTCGCGGTGCAGATCCGCCGGCTGCGTCACGCGGCGCACCAGGCGCACCGCGCCGCACTCGCAGCGCAGCAGCTCGCTCGGTCCGCCCAACATGCCTACGCGCGCGGGGACCTCGATGAGCGCTCGCTCGCCGACTACCTGACGGCCGCGCTCGCGCGGCGGCTCGAGGTCGACACGCTCGAGCGTACGCTCGGCCAGGTGCGCATCGCCATCACTCTTGAGCTCGGGCTCGGACTGCCGCAGGTCCGCATTGTCCCGGCCGCCCAGATATAACGAGGACGCCATGATCCGCCGAACGATCTTCGGAGTGCTCTGTCTTGCGCTCACCGCCACGGCGGTGCCGCTGCCGGCGTGCGCGGCGGCTGCCGTCAGCCCGAGCGTGCTGGTGACGTTGACGCCGCTGCGCAGCGGCAGCCTGCCGCACGTGGTGGTCGCCTACGGAACGGTGGAGCCGAGCAACACCGGCGGGCGCGCCATGATGGCCGCGGAGTCCGGCGTCATCGGCACGGTGTACGTGCGGGTCGGGCAGCGCGTGGCCGCCGGCGCGAAGCTCGTCGAGATCCTGCCGAGCCCGCAGTCGGCGGCGGCCTATCACCAGGGACTCTCCTCGCTGCGGGTCGCGCGCGCGCTGGTACGCAGCACGCGCAAGCTCTACAGCCTGCATCTGGCGACCAATGAGCAGCTCGCTGCGGCCGAGAAGTCCGAGCTGGACGCCGAGGCCAATCTCGCCGCGCTGCGCGCCACGGGCGCCGGCGGCCCGCAGGTGCTGCGCGCACCGTTCGCCGCCGTGGTCACGGGGCTCACAGCGCTCACCGGCTCGATCGTAAGCATGGGTTCCCCGGTGCTGACGCTCGCCTCCCCGGATCACCTGGTGCTGGCCGCTGGCGTGGTGCCGTCCCAGGCCTTCAGCATCGCCGTCGGAGATTCGGCGGTCGTGCAGGCCACAGGATCGGACGACTGGGTGCACGCCCGGGTCGCGATGAGCGGCGCGGCGAGCACGCCCAACACCGGGCTGGTGCCGGTGCAGATCGCACTGCCGGCCGGCAGGTTCATCCCGGGACAGGTGGCGCGTGCGCGCATCACCACCGCCGAGGTGAGGGGGTTCCTCGTGCCGCATGCGGCGCTGCTGGTCAACGAGCGTGGCGCCCCGTACGTGGTGCAGGCGGTCGAGGGCGTTGCGCGCAAGGTGCCGGTGCGCGTACTCGACGAGTACGACGATCAGGACATCATCGCCGGGGCGCTCGATCCACACGCCCCGGTGGTGCTCGCCGGGGATTATCAGCTCGATAACGGCATGCACATCCGCATCGCCAGACCCGGCGAGCCGGGGACCACCCCGTGAGTTTCTCCGAGTGGGTCGAGCGGCACCGCCGCTCGCTCCTGACGATTGCCTTTGCGTTGGCGCTCGCCGGGGTGTTCGCGGCGATCTCGCTGCCGGTCGGGCTGTTCCCGGTGACCAGCTTTCCGCGCATCCGCATCGAGGTGAGCACCGGTAGCATGCCGGCGCGCCAGATGCTGGTCGACGTGACCGAGCCGCTCGAGCAGGTCACCCGCGCCATCCCCGGGGCGCAGAACGTGACCTCCACGACCTCGCGCGGCTCGGCCCAGATTTACGTCGATTTCCCCTGGGGCTCGAACATGAACCAGGCGCTGCTCGCGGTCGACGCGGCGCTTGCGCAGGAACTGCCGACGCTGCCGAAGGGCACCAGCTACGACGTCATCCAGATGAGCCCGAACGTCATCATGCCGTTCGTCTCGTACGCGCTCATCTCCAGGACCGTGCCGCCGACGGCGCTGCGCCAGCTCGCGAAGTACGAGATCACTCCGCTGCTCACCGGCATTCCCGGCGTACGGCGCGTCGGGGTGCTCGGCGGAGCGACGCCCGAGGTGCAGGTGTCGGTCAACGAGGAGAAGCTGCGCGCCTTCGGCCTGACGCTCGCACAGGTCTCGCAGGCGCTCGCGCAGACCAATGTCGTGCAGGCCGTCGGACGGCTCGAGGACAACGACCTGCTGTATCTTGCGATCAACAACAACGCGTTCACGTCGCTGCACTCGGTGCGCCGGGTCGCGCTGCGCACCGCGGCCAACGGCATCGTGCGCCTCGGGGACATCGCCAAGATCACGATGGGCACGGTGCCGCAGTGGCTGCTGGTCGATGACAACGGCAGGCCGGCGGTGACCTTCGATGTCTACCAGCAGGACAACGCCGACTCGATCAGCCTGGCGCGCAAGGTCAAGCAGCGCCTCGCGGCGTTCATGAAGACCCAGCCGAAGTCGATCCACCTGTACAAGTGGTACGACCAGACCCAGATGGTCGGCTCCTCGATCGCCGCGCTCGAAGAGGCGATCCTGATCGGCCTGGTGTTCGCCGCGCTGGTGCTGCTGGCGTTTCTGCGCAACTGGCGGGTCACGCTGGTGGCGATGGTGGTGGTGCCGCTGTCGGTGCTGATCACCGTGCTGCTGCTGTCGCTGTTCGGCATGACCTTCAACATCATGACGCTCGGCGGCATCGCCGCGGCGATCGGTCTGCTGATCGATGATGTCATCGTCATGATCGAGCACATCGCCCGGCGCGCCGGCGTGCCCGGGCTCGAGCAGCCAGAT
>JAKADE010000707.1 GCA_021820785.1 Pseudomonadota bacterium | reverse complement strand
CCCTGCTCGCCAGCCCGCTCACCGCCGCCGCCTGCGCCGTGCGCGGGCGCGTGACCGATCCGAGGGAATTGCTGTAATGGAACCCATCCGCACCCTGCGTTCGCGCACCGTGGTGCTGCCGGTGAGCGACGTCGACACCGACCAGATCATCCCGGCGCGCTTTCTCACCACCACCACGCGCGAAGGCCTCGGCAAGCACCTGTTCGCCGACTGGCGCTACGCGCCCGATGGCAGCGCCCGGCCGGACTTCGTGCTGAATCAGCCGCAGGCCGCCGGCTGCACCGTGCTCGTGGCCGGGCACAACTTCGGCTGCGGCTCCTCGCGCGAGCACGCCCCCTGGGCGCTGACCGACTTCGGGCTGCGCGCGGTGATCAGCACCCAGTTCGCCGACATCTTCCGCAGCAACGCGCTGAAGAACGGTCTGCTGCCGGTGCTGCTCGAGCCGGATGCGCACCGCTGGCTGCTCGAGCACCCGGGCGCGGACGTCACGATCGATCTGCAGAGCACCACGCTGACGCTGCCGACGGGCGCGGCGGTGCGCTTCCCGCTCGAGCCGTTCGCGCGCTACTGCCTCACCAACGGCGTCGATGAGCTCGGCTTCCTGCTCGGCCGCGCCGCGCAGATCGAGTCCTACGAGTCACAGCGGAGCCAGCCATGAAGGCGCACATCGCCGTACTGCCGGGCGATGGCATCGGCCCGGAGGTCACCGCCGAGGCCGTGCGCTGTCTTCAGCGCCTCGCCGAGCGCCACGGCCACGAGTTCACCCTCACCGAACTGCCCTTCGGCGGCGCGGCCATCGACCTGACCGGCGAGCCGCTGCCGACGCGCACCCTCGAGACCTGCCTGAAGGCCGACGCGGTGCTGCTCGGGGCCATCGGCGGCCCGAAATGGTCGGCTCCGGAGGCGAAGGTGCGCCCCGAGCAGGGACTGCTCGGTCTACGCCGCGCACTCGGGGTGTACGCCAATCTGCGTCCGGTGAAAGTCCACCCGGCGCTGCTCGGCGCCTCGACGCTCAAGGCGGAAATCCTCACGGATGTCGATCTGGTGTTCGTCCGCGAGCTCACCGGCGGAATCTACTTTGGCGAGAAGCGCCGCGAGGCCGATTCGGCCACCGACGTGTGCACCTACACGGTCGGCGAGGTCGAACGCATCGTGCGCGTCGCGGCACGGCTGGCGCAGCAACGCCGCGGTCGCCTCGTCTCGATCGACAAGTCGAACGTGCTCGAGACCTCGCGTCTGTGGCGCCAGGTGACCAGCCGGGTGATGCGCGCGGAGTTCCCGGACGTGACCCTCGAGCACATGCTGGTCGACGCCGCCGCCATGCACCTGATCCGCCGTCCGCGCGAGTTCGACGTGCTGGTGACCGAGAACATGTTCGGCGACATCCTGACCGATGAGGCCTCGATGCTCGCCGGCTCGCTCGGGCTGCTGCCGTCGGCCTCCCTCGGCGACGGAAGGCGGGGGCTGTACGAACCGATCCACGGCTCGGCGCCCGACATCGCCGGGCGCGGTATCGCCAATCCATACGGCACGCTGCTCAGTGTGGCAATGCTGCTGCGCCACTCGCTCGGACTCGCGGCCGAGGCCGATGCGCTCGAGCAGGCCGTCTCGGCCGCGATCGACGCCGGTGCCCGCACGGCCGACATCGCCGGGAATGCCCCGGCGGCGACGACCCGGGACGCCGGCGAGGCAGTGCTCAGACGGCTGTAGCATCGAATCATCACCAGGGCGCCCGGTGCGGCGCGGGAGGCTGCGATGAGGGCTCATCGAACTCGCTGGGGGTGCGCACTGGCCGCACTGGGGGTGAGCGCGTGCGCCGCCTCGCCCCCGCCGAACGCTGCGCCGCACACTGCGCACGCGCCCTTCCTCAAGGTCGCGCAAGTGACGCGTCATCTGAACGCGTACATGACCGTGCACTATGTGCCGGCGCTGTTGCCGCCGGAGGTCCGCGCCGCTCTCGCCCGGGCCGGTACCGCCTCAGTGCCCTTTCAGCGCCTGGTGGTGACGCGGCAGTTCGTGCGCCATGACACCGCGGACGGCAAGAGCATCACCGGGCGCGTGACCGACACCTTCACGCCGATCGGCAACGGCTACCTGCAGGACCGCGAGCGCATCTCGATCAACACACTCCCGGTGGCGCTGAATCTGAATCTGAGCTATCTCGGCCTGCTCAGTCTCGAGCACCAGCACATCAACGAGCGATTCGCGTTCGTACGCGCCCCGCAGCGACTGCAGCAGATCTCGGGGCTGACGCCAGACATCGCGCACCCGCAACCGGGCCACCAATATCACATGACGCTGCGCTGGCTCGGGCGGCCGACTCAGGAGACCTGCACCGCGCAGCCTCACGCGCAGCCCGCCAGCCGGCTGCTCGTGAGGCTCCCGGGTCGTGCGCTCACCCTTGCGTGCACCATCGTGCGCGATGGCGTCGTCCGCTCGCGCAGCCGGATGGTCTATCTCAGTGCGTACGGCATTTTTCTCATTCTCGGGCGCGACACCGCCGCGTTCACCGTGCGCGGCAGGATCGAGCGCATCACGGCCGGCTAAATCGTCGCGCGCGCCCTCGCCAACCCGGCAGCGAGGTCGGCGCGCAGATCCTC
>JAKADE010000706.1 GCA_021820785.1 Pseudomonadota bacterium | reverse complement strand
GCCGGCAGCGGCAGGTAGGGAATTGGCTTGTCCCCCCCGATGTCGAGCGTGCGCACCGTCAGCGGCCGTCCCGCCAGCGCGGTCGCGATACGTTGATACTCGGCGCGCTGCTCGGCCTCATCCGGCGCCGTCTGGCGCTCGAGGAACAGGAACTCGGTGCGCAGCAGCCCGCAGCCCTCGGCGCCATTGCGCACCGCGAGTTCCGCGTCCGCCAGTGAGCCGAGGTTGGCGAGGACCTCGATGCGGGTCCCGTCGGCGAGACGGCCTTCCCGCTGCGCCGAGCGCCGCTCGCGGGCGCGCCGCTCGGCGGCCTGTGCAATCTGCCGGCGCGCCGCGTCCAGCACCGTGGCACCCGGGTCGACGATCAGCTCGCCGCGCTCGGCATCGAGCACCAGCGTCGTGCCCTCCTGGATGTGCTCGAGCGCCGCGCCGAGTGCCACCAGCGCAGGAATGCCCGCGGCAGCCGCCAGAATCGATACGTGCGACGTGGCGCCGCCGGCGGCCAGACAGATGCCGGCGAGCGTCCCGGTCTCGAGCCCCACGAGCTGCGAGGGCAGCAGCTCGTGGGCGATCAGAATGGCGCCTGCGGCAACCGACGGCACCGCAACGCTCTGCCCGGTGAGCACGAGCAACACCTGGTGCTCCAGATCGATCAGGTCGTCGGCTCGCTCGGCCATGCGGCCATCCTCGAGCGCGCGCAGCGCCTCGATACTCTGGCGGATGACCGCCCGCCAGGCGAACGCCGCGCTCTTGCCCTGCCCGATCAGCGCGAGCGCGCTCGAGTGCAGGGCCGGATCCTCGATCAGCGCCAGGTGCGCCGTGATGATTTCAGCGGCGGCGCCGCGGGTGCCGTCGAGCGAATGCTCCAGGGCCGCCTGCACCTGCGCGCAGGCCCGGCGCAGGGCGGCACTCTCGGCATCGATGCCGCTCCCGGCTTCCGCCACGGCGATCTCCTGCCGGCGCAGCAACGCCGCCGGGCCCACCGCCAGACCTCGGCTCGCGACGACTCCGCGCAGCGCCCCGCCGGGCCCGACCGGCGCCTTCGACGCTGCCGAGGCCGGCGCGGCCGCGGCGCGCGGCACGGCCCGGTGTGCGTTCGGCTCCGGCTTCGAGAACAGCCCCGCGAGCGCCTCCAGTGCGGCGGCCGCATCGGCGCCACCGGCACGCAACTCGACCGCATCGTCCCGCCGCACCCCGAGCGTCATCAGTCCCGTGGCGCTACGTGCATCGGCGCTGCGCCCCTGAAAATGCACCTGCACCTGCGCGCGCAGACCCTTCAGCGCCGCGGCGGCCTGCGCCGCCGGACGCGCATGAATGCCATGCTCGAGCGCCACCCGCACGGATCGGGTCAGCGCGGCCTCATCGTGACGTGACGGCGCCTCGGCCGCCACGGCCTGCGGCGCCGCCCATTCGAGCAGCAGATCGCCGACATTCACGGCGCAGTTCTGGATGCGCCGCGTCAGCTGCGGCGCGGGGCTGCCGAGCAGCAGCACCGGCGTGAGCAGGCTCGGCACGCGGCGCGTGAGCCGATCGAGGTCGAAGCGGATGAGCGGATCGCCCGAGCGAACCGCCTGACCGGCCGTGACGCAGGCTTCGAATCCCTCCCCCCCGAGTCCCACGGTATCGATCCCGATGTGCATCAGGATGTCCGTGCCGGCCACCGTTCGCAGCGTGATGGCATGGCGCGTCGCAGGCAGCAGCGCAACCTGCCCGTCACAGGGCGCATAGAGCGTTCCCTCGAGCGGATCGATGGCCACCCCGTCGCCGAGCATCCGCCCGGCAAAGACCGGATCGGGCACCTCCTCGAGCGGGGCGCTCCAGCCTCGCAGCGGCGAGCGCAGCACCCGTTCACTCATGGCGTGGTGTGCTGCACGTGCAGACCCCAGACCAGCGCCCGCAGCAGCGAGTCGCGCGCATCATCTTCTCCGAGCACCCAGATCATCACGCCGCGCAGATGTTCGTGCCGCACGAACGCGGCCTTGATGCCGAGCGAGTGCGGATCATCGTAGGTGAAGAAAATATGCCGCCGGGCGTTGTACAGCCAGGGCGCCTCGGCCGTGGCGCTCCAGTGGCGCACCCACGCTGGACTGCTCAGCATGTGTGCCGCAATGGTCTTCCACGGCGTCTCCGGAAAGCCGGCGGTGTACTTCGAGTACAGCCCCGCGCGCCGGGCGCTCACACCCTCGAAGCCGCGACCATAAAAGGCAATGCCGAGCAGGATCTTCTCCGCCGGGACCCCGTGCGCCCCGTAGTAGCGCACCGCGCCGAGGAGATTGTCGCGCGCGCGCTCGGGCTGCGGCTCGGGGTCGTGCGGATCGGCCCGCAGCGGCGTATTGAATCCGCTCACCGGGCTGAAAATGGTGTTCATGTCATAGGTCATGACATTGAACCAGTCGACCTCGGGGGCGATCGCCGCCAGATCGTAACTGTCGCTCACGGAGTACGCCCCACCCTCCTGCCAGGTACCGGCCGGCGTTGCGATGGTGAGCAGATAATGCCGGTGCGTCCGCGCGCCGAGGGTATCGAGCTGCCGACGCAGCGTGCGCACCAGCGCGGTGGCATCGGCCCGATCCTGCGGGCGGGAGCGGTTCATGCCCCCGTGC
>JAKADE010000705.1 GCA_021820785.1 Pseudomonadota bacterium | reverse complement strand
GAGCAATGACAAAGTCCCCGCGTGGTCGCCGAACGGCAAGTGGATCGCTTATGTCCGCGACGACGGTCAGAGCAGCGAACTCATGGTTCGCGCGGCCGACGGACACGGCGCCCCGCGCGTCCTCGCCCCCAAGGGTACGCTGAGCTATTCGGGCCCCCTGCAGTGGAGCCCGAACAGCCACTGGGTCGCCTACAGCACCTCGCGCCAGCAGCTGTGGCTGGTGAACGTCAAGTCCGGTGCGCGCAAAGCGGTGAGCACCGGCCGTGAGATGATCATCGGCGCCTTCGCCGACGTGGCCTTCTCGCCGGACAGCCGCTGGATGGCCTTCTCGAAGCACCTGCCCAATCATCTGCGCGCGCTGTTCATCTACGACGTCAAGAGCGGCAAGCTGCATCAGATCAGCCGCGGCAATTTCAGCGACAGCCATCCGGCCTTCTCGCACGACGGCAAGTACCTGTATTTCGTGTCCGCTCGCCTCGTGAACCCGGTACTGTCCAGCTATAACTTCGGCGCCTCCGGGGTGGTGCCGGATGGACTGTATGTCACGACGCTGCAGGCGAAGACGCCCTCGCCGTTCGCGCCGCGCACGCAGCAGCCGACCGCCGGCCATCACGGCGCGCACAAGAAGGCGGGCGGCAAGGGCAAGGGCAAGGGCAAGGGCAAGGGCAAGGAAAAGAAAAAGGCGACCGCCAAGGGCAAGAAGGCCGCGCACCGCGTCAAGATCGACTTCCACGGCCTGATCGAGCGCGCCGTGCAGGTGCCGGTGCCGGCCGCCAACATCATTCAGGTCGCTGAATTCCACGGCACCGTCTACTACGCCACCGAGCCGGTGCCGGTGCTCGGCGGCGCCATCCCGGGCGAGGCGCCGCAGCTGCGCGCCTACAACCTCGCCAAGCGCAAGGGTCTCACCCTGGCACAGGGCATCGGCGGCGGCTTTGCGCTGTCGGCCGACGGATCGACTCTGCTGTACCAGGTCGGCACCCAATGGGATCTGCGCCCGGCGACCTTCAGCAAGCAGGCGCCGACCAAGACCCTCAATACCGCGAACATGCAGATGCAGGTCGATCCGCGCGCGGAGTGGACTGAGATGTTCGGCGAAGCGTGGCGCAATGTTCGAGACTATTTCGCCAACCCGAAGCTCATCGCAACCCAGTGGGCCACCATTGGCGAGCACTACCGGGCGCTGCTGCCGCTGGTCCAGGACCGCGAAGACCTGAACTACGTGATGGCGAACATGATCGGCTCACTCGGGGAGAGCCACATGTACATCTTCGGCGGCGACATGGGCTGGAAGAGCCCGCCGCAGCCGACCGCCGGACTCGGCGTCGAGTTCGCCCTCAATACCCAGTCCGGACGGTATTACTTCAAGCGTATCTTCCGCGGCGACAACACCGTTCCCGGCTATTACGCGCCCCTGGCGCAACCCGGACTGCGGGTCAAGCGCGGGGACTACGTGCTCGCGATCAACGGCATGCCGCTTCGCGCCCCCACCAATCCCTACGCGTTGCTGCAAGGCACGCTCGGTCAGACGGTGAGTCTGACGCTGGCATCGAAGCCGGACGGCAAACCCTGGACGATTCTGGTCAAGCCGGTGGTCAACAGCGGCAAGCTGCACCTGCTGCACTGGATCAATCACAACCGCCGGGAAGTCAGCAAGCTCTCCGATGGCAAGATCGGCTATGTGTACCTCAATGACATGGAGGCGACCGGACTGCACGAGTTCGTCCGCCAGTACTACAGCCAGATCAATAAGCCCGGGATGATCATCGATGACCGCTGGAACCTCGGCGGCTTCATCGACACCATCCTGTTCAATCAGCTGACGCAGAAGATGGTCGCCGCCTGGACGAACCGTCACGGGGCGCACTATCAGAGCCCCGAGGACGCCTATATCGGCCACCTGGCCGCGCTCATCAACCATGGCTCGGCCTCCGACGGCGACATCTTCGCGTATCGCTTCCAGCAGTATCACCTCGGGCCGACGATCGGATCGCGCACCTGGGGTGGCGTGCGCGGCTACGACAACCAGTTCACGCTCCTGGATGGCGGTCAGCAGGTGGTCTCGGAGATCGCCATGTACGGCACCGACTCTCAGTGGAACGTGGAGAACATTGGCGTCGTGCCCTCCATCCCCGTACACGTGAATCCGGGACTGCTCGCGCGCCACGGCGAGGACACACAGCTGCAGACTGCCGTGCGCGTGCTCTTGAAGGAGATCCAGCGGGCCCCGGTGGTCGTGCCGCCGCGTCCGCACTGGCTGCCGGCGTTCCCCACGCAGCCGGCCTACCCGGCCTGCCCGTCCAGCGCCGGAACCTGTCAGTAAGCGTCTGCCACCAGACCCCGCCGGGCGACCCACAGTCGCCCGGCGGGGTCTTTTCATTTCGGTGACCGGACGGCTGGGGATCGTGTGCTTCGGCGACGGCGGCAAGCGCCGCGCTCACGCACCGCAATCCGGACAGCCGCCCGGCACACCGCCCGGCTCCTCACCGCCGCTGCGAATCCGCGCTCGGCCGACCCGATGCATGACGCCATCTTCGGTCCGGGACCTTTCGAGGGCACGCTCGCATCGCAGGCGTGATGCACACGCACAGGACGGCCCCGGA
>JAKADE010000704.1 GCA_021820785.1 Pseudomonadota bacterium | reverse complement strand
ACTGGGACGCGCTGCTGCCGCTCGAGGCTCCGGCGGACGGGCCCATCGATCTGGCGCGCGTGCGCGCCGCGTTCGGCGCGTCGCCCGCAGTGCACGCCACGGTAATGGACCTCAAGCACGAGGCCAACCGTCTGTACGCCACCTACCTCGGCGAGGCGGTGCACCTGGCGCTCGCGGGACTGGCGGCCGTCGTGGTGCTGCTCTGGGCCGTGCTGCGCAGCGCGCTGCGCACGCTGCGCGTGGTCCTGCCGCTCGCGCTCGCGGTGCTCACCGTCGCCGCGGCGTTGGCGCTCTTCGGCGTGCACCTGACGCTGCTGCACGTCATCGGCATGCTGCTCATCGTGGCGATCGGCTCGAACTACGCGCTGTTCTTCGAGCGCGGCTCGGCGCAGCCGACGCTCACTCTCGCCTCGCTCCTGCTCGCCAACGCGGCCACCGTACTCGCGTTCGGGGTCCTCGCCTGCTCCACCGTGCCGGTGCTGCGCGATCTGGGCCAGACGGTCGCCCCGGGGGCGGCACTGGCACTGCTGTATGCGGCACTGCTCGCCCCGGCCGCGCCGGGCGGGCGCGCCCCGGGCTAAACTTCGCGCATGAGCGCGCCTCGCATCCCGTCCCGCTGGCATCCCTCGCCGCTGCTGTTCGCCTCCGCCGGCGTGCACGGCGGGGCGGTGGCGGCCGTGCTCGCCCAGGCGCAGCTGTGGCCCTGGGCACTCGGCGCCCTCGCCGCCAATCACGTGCTGCTCACCGGGGCCGGACTGTCGCCGCGCAGCCGGTGGCTCGGCCCGAACTGGACGCGCCTGCCGTCAGCCGGCGCCGCCGGCCCGGCGCGGGTCGCACTGACGCTCGATGATGGTCCGGATCCCGAGGTCACCCCGCGGGTGCTCGAGCTGTTGGCCGCGCACGGCGCGCGGGCCACGTTCTTTTGCATCGGCGAGCGGGTCGCGGCGCACGCCGCCCTGGCGCGCGAGATCCTCGCGCACGGCCACACGATCGAAAACCACTCGCACCGGCACCTGCATTACTTCTCGCTGCTCGGCCCGCGCCGCCTGCGCGCCGAGATCGAGCGGGCGCAGGAGACGATCGGTGACGCCACGGGTCGCGCGCCACGGTTCTTCCGCGCCCCGGCGGGATTGCGCAGCCCGCTGCTCGATCCGCTGCTGCAGCGGCTCGGGTTGCAGCTGGCGAGCTGGACCCGGCGCGGCTTCGACACGCTCGAGCGCCGTCCGCAGCGCGTGCTCGATGCGCTGGTGCGCAATCTGAGCGCCGGGGACATCCTGCTGCTGCACGACGGGCATGCGGCCCGCACCGAGGCGGGCACGCCCGTGGTGCTGGAGGTGCTGCCGGGGCTGCTCGGGGCATTCGCGGCCGCGGGGCTCTCGCCCGTGACGCTGCGTGAGGCGCTCGGCACATGACACCGCTCGCGCTCACCCATTTCACCGCCACCAGTGCCATCGGACACGGCCTCGCCGAGACGCTCGCGTCGCTGCACGCCGAGCGCGGCGCGCTCGCGCCGTGCGCATTTGAGACCGCCGCGCTCGAGACTTGCATCGGCGTGGTGGCGGACCTGCAGTCGGTGCACCTGCCGGCCTCGCTCGCACGGTACGACTCACGCAATCATCGTCTGACGCTGCTCGCGCTCGAAGCCGATGGATGCGCAGCGGCCGTGCGCCGGGCCGCAGCCCGCTACGGCAGGGAGCGCATCGGCGTGCTGCTCGGCACCAGCACCTCGGGGATGCTCGAGACCGAACTCGCCTACCGCCGCCGCAACGCCGACGGCGCGCTGCCCTCGACATTCGATTACGGCGCCACGCACAACAACTATGCGCTGGCGGACTTCGTGCGCCAGGTGCTCGCACTGGAGGGCCCTGCGACGGTGATCTCCACCGCCTGCTCCTCGAGCGCGAAGGTGTTCGGTGCCGCGGCGCGCATGATCGGCGCGGGACTGATCGACGCGGCGCTGGTGGGCGGCGTCGACTCGTTGTGCCTCACGACGCTGTACGGCTTTCACGCCCTGCAGCTCACCTCGCCCCGGCCGTGCCGGCCGTTCGATGCGGCGCGCGACGGCATCTCGATCGGCGAAGCGGCGGCGTTCGCGTTGCTCGAGCCCGAGGGCCCGGACACCCCGCCCGATACCGTGAGGCTGACGGGCGTCGGTGAGTCGAGCGATGCCTATCACATGTCCTCGCCGCATCCGGACGGGCTCGGCGCGCAGGCCGCGATGCGTCAGGCGCTCGCCGCAGCGGGCCTGAAGCCGCACCAGATCGAGTACATCAACCTGCACGGCACCGGCACGGCGAGCAACGACAGCGCCGAGGCGCGCGCGGTCAACGCCGTGTTCGCGCAGCCGGTGCCGTCGAGTTCCACCAAGGGGGCCACGGGTCATACCCTCGGCGCCGCCGGCGCGCTCGAGGCGGTGATCTGCGCCCTGGCGCTGCGCACCGGGCTGCTGCCGGCGGGTCTGAACACCCGCGTGCCGGACCCTGCCTGCGCCCTGGACTATCTCACCGCGAACCGACACGCGCCCCTGCGGCGCGTGCTCAGCAACTCCTTCGGGTTCGGCGGCTCGAACTGCTCGCTGGTGTTCGAGCGCACCCGGGGAGACGCTGCG
>JAKADE010000703.1 GCA_021820785.1 Pseudomonadota bacterium | reverse complement strand
TTCCGATCTCACATTGCGCCGAGTGCGGCGAGCCGATTCCGCCCGAGCGCCGGCAGGCCGTTCCGGGCGTGCGCCTGTGCCTCGCCTGCCAGAGCGCCAGCGACGAGGCCGCCGCCACGTTCAGCGGCTACAACCGCCGCGGCAGCAAGGACAGCCAGCTGCGCTGAACGCACCGACGGGGTTCCCCGGCCGATAGCCCTGGCGTAACCTGCACGATACCGAGCCGCACCGACGCGGCCACCAGTACCGGGGACGCCTTTGAATCCGAATCTGCGCGATTTCTGCCGCTGCGCCTTGCTCGCGTGCGTCGCAGCCCTGCCCGCCCACGCCGCCCTTGCCCGCGGCCGGCATCTGAGCACGCAGGACTACGCCCGCGCCGCGCAGTTCATGCCCTACGCAACGGCACCGCTCGTCGACGATGACGTCGAGCACGTGCACTGGCTTGCAGGCGATCGGTTCTGGTTCATCGACCACGATGCCCGCGGCGACCATTACCGCATCATGGATGCAGCGAACGGCAAAGTGGCCCCGGCGTTCAACCGCATCAAGCTCGCCGCCGCGCTCGGCAATGTGATCGGCAAACCGCTCGACCCGACCAAACTGGGCATCACCGCCATCAAGATCCTGCACGGTCACCTGCACGTGACGCGCGCGGGCAAGCACTTCATCTGCGATCTCAGTGGTGCCGGGCACTGCAGGGCAGCCGCACCGGGCGCGCGCGAGCCGGGCATTCTCTCGCCGAACGGCAAATACCTGGCGTTCATCCGCAATTGGAACCTGTGGGTGCGCAACGTGCACACCGGCAAGGAGCGTCAGCTGACCTTCGACGGGGTGAGGAACTTCGGCTATGCCACCGACAATGCCGGTTGGCTGCGCTCGAAGCGCCCGGTGCTGAACTGGTCGCCGGACTCCCGCCAGATCGCCACCTATCAGCAGGACCAGCGCAAGGTCGGCGATATGTACCTGGTCAGTGCCGCGATCGGGCATCCGAAGCTGCAGAAATGGAAGTACCCGCTGCCGGGAGACACACACGTCTTCATGATCGATCCGGTGATCATCGACGTGGCGAGCGCGCGCGTGATCCGGCTGCAGATGCCGCCCGAGCAGCGACTCTCGAGCCTGTGCGACGACATCAGCTGCCAGAACAACGGCCACTGGGACGACGTCGAATGGGCTCCCGACGGCAAGACGCTCGCCCTGGTGAGCACCTCGCGCGATCGGCAGCATGAATGGTTCCGCGTCGCCAACGCGCGCACCGGCGCGGTGCGCACGGTATTCGAATACAGCACGACCAAGTACTACCAGAGCGGCATCGGCGCGGTCGATTGGCGCTACCTTCCGGCCTCCGGCCAGGTCCTGTGGTACAGCTCGAGTACCGGCTGGGGCAACCTGGGCCTCTACAGTCTCAACAGCGGTCACTTCGAACGGCCGGTCACGACCGGACGTGGCGACGTCACGCAGGTGCTGCACGTGGATCGGCACACCGGCACCGTCTGGTTCCGCGCGGTCGGGCGCATTGCCGGCATCAACCCCTATTACGAGCAGTTCTGGAAGGTGAATCTCGCCGGCGGCGCCCCGAAACGGCTCACGCCACGCGACTGCGACAATCTCATCAGCATGTCGCCGGATGGGAAGTACTTCGTCGACAGCTGCTCGACCCCGCAGCACGCGCCGGTCACCACGCTGCGCTCGGCGGCCACCGGGCGGGTCATCGCGACCGTCGCACGGGCCCGCCTCAAGCGGCTGCGTGCGATCGGTTGGCAGGCACCGCAGCAGATCGTCGTCACGGCCCGCGACGGCCACACCAAGCTCTACGGCCTGCTGTTCAAGCCGACGAATTTCGATCCGCACAAGAAGTACCCGATCATCGACTACGTGTATCCCGGACCGCAGATCGGCTCGGTATTCACGTTCCGCTTCGAACCCTCCGACTACGACAATCAGGCCCTCGCCGAACTCGGCTTCATCGTCATCGCCGTCGACGGCATGGGCACTCCGTATCGCTCGAGGCACTTCCAGCGCTACTGGTACGGCGACATGGGCGACAACACCCTGCCGGACCAGATCACCGCCATCCGTCAGCTCGCGCAGCGTGACCCGTGGATCGATCTGAACCGAGTCGGCATCTGGGGACACTCCGGCGGCGGCAACGCCACCGCGGATGCGATGTTCCGTTACCCGGATTTCTTCAAAGTCGGCTGGGCCGAGAGCGGCAACCAGGACAACCGCGACTATGAGAACGACTGGGGCGAACTCTATCAGGGACTGCTCAAGCGCAACGCGAACGGGACCACCAACTACGACAACCAGGCCAATGAGCTGCTGGCGGGGCATCTGCGCGGCCATCTGATGCTCACCTACGGCACGCTCGATGACAACGTGCCGCCGGAGAGCACCCAGATCGTGGTCGAGGCGCTCATCAAGGCGAACCGGCCGTTCAACATGATCGCCATTCCGAACGTGCGACACGGCTACGGCTATGCGACGCCGTACATCACGCTGCGCCGCTGGGATTACTTCGTGCGTTACCTGGCCGGCAACACGCCGCCGAAACATTTCGCACTGAAGCCCTGGCCCTGGCGCTGACCCGCACCCCTCACGGGGCGCCG
>JAKADE010000702.1:1988-2609 GCA_021820785.1 Pseudomonadota bacterium | reverse complement strand
CGACGAACGCGACGCAGCCGCCGCTGTCGAGCCACCGCTCGCCACTCACCTGCAGGTATTGGGACAGACCGGCGACGGTAAACCGACGCCCCTGCGTCAAATCCACGTCTCCCGGCAATTGTCCGACGAGGTGGTCGGCCAGATCCTGTGTGATGCCGATCTCGGACAGTTCACGCAGCAGCTCGACGTGTACCGGGTTGCGCCGGGAGCGCTCGTTCCAGGCCAGCTGGGCGAGCTGCGTCTCGAGCATCCGGCGCAGCGTCTTCAGTTCATGGCCCATGGATTCGGCCGAGACATCACCTGCGGGTGGCGGAAATGCGGGTGTCGTGGTGAAGGCCGGGGCCGCGCTGATGCGCGGGTCCGCGGTCTCTGTGGTGCCATCGAGCCGGGCGGCATCGAAGTCCACCGCCGCCGTGACTTCCACGCCCTGGCCACCGCGCCGCGAGGAGAGGATGACGGCATCCTCGCCCAGCTGCTCGCGGATCGCGCGCAGTGCCTGGCGCATATCCGGGGCCGTGTGTCGCACGATCTTCATGAATTACCTGCCGACCGCGGTGACGACGCGGACCTTGCGGTTGTCGGGTATTTCGTTCCAGGCCAGCACGTGCAGGCTCGGCAGGC
>JAKADE010000702.1:0-1978 GCA_021820785.1 Pseudomonadota bacterium | reverse complement strand
TCGTCATCGGCATGCGCAGCTGCGGCGGCACGAGCAGGACCGGTGCGGCACCGGCAGCTTCCTGCTGCTGCGCCGCCTCACCGACGCGCTGCTGCAGCCGTTCGGCGAGGCCCGGCTCGAGTCCGGCGCTGGTCGCGCTCGCGGCGAGCGAGTTCTGCAGCAGCCGCTCCAGTTCCGGCTCGAAGGTGATGACCGGCAGCTCGCCGCTCACGCCCGCGATGTCCTGGACGATCTGGCGGCCGAGGGCGGCGCGCACCAGCGGCAGCAGGACGGTCGGGTCCTGGGAGCGGGGGGCGTGTTCGGCGAGTGTTTCCATGATCGTGCGCATGTTGCGAATCGGGATGCGTTCTGCGAGAAGACCCTGCAAGACCCGTACCAGCACGGCCAGGGGCAGGACCCGCGGCACCAGGTCCTCGACCAGCTTCGGGGCGGTCTTGGCGAGCGTGTTCAGCAGCTGCTGCACCTCCTCGTGACCGAGGATCTCCTGCGCGTGCGACTGCAGGATGAACGACAGATGGGTGGCGACCACCGTGCTGGGGTCGACCACGGTGTAGCCGAGCGCCTGGGCGTGATCGCGATTCGCCGGCTCGATCCACACCGCCTCCATGCCGAACGCCGGATCGTGCGTGGCGATGCCCTGCAGCGGTCCGAACACCCGGCCGGCGTTGATGGCCAGCTCCCGATCCGGGTAGATGGTGCTCTCGCCCACCGGGACGCCGTGCAGGTTGATGCGGTAGACGTTCGGGCCCAGATCGAGATTGTCGCGGATGTGCACGGCCGGCAGCAGAAAGCCGAGCTCCTGAGAGAGCTTGCGGCGCACCCCGCGCACCCGGCCGAGGAGGTCCGCACCCTGGCCCTTGCTGTCGACTAGCGCAACCAGGCGGTAGCCGACCTCCAGCCCCACCGGATCAACCGGCCGTACGTCTTCCCACGTGAGGTCGCGGGATTCCGGCGGCGGCGCGGCCGGCTTCGGGGCCGGCGGCGCGGCGGCGGCCTTCGCGTTGCGCCGGTGAATCAGGTAGGCGCCCCCGCCGCAGACGCCCGCCATCAGGAGGAAGGCCACATTGGGCATGCCCGGGATCAATCCGAGCGCCCCGAGCAGCCCGCCGGCGACGGCAAGCGTGCGGGGATTGCCGAACAGCTGCTTGCTGAGCTCTCCGCCCATGTCCTGGGGCCGCGACATGCGCGTGACGATGATCGCCACGGAGGTCGACAGCAGCAGCGCCGGGATCTGCGCCACCAGGCCGTCGCCGATGGTGAGCAGCGTGTACGTGTGCAGCGCGGCGGACAGCGCCATGCCGTGTCCCAGCGTACCCATCGCCAGGCCGCCGATGATGTTGATCAGCAGAATCAGGATGCCGGCGATGGCATCGCCGCGCACGAATTTGCTGGCGCCGTCCATCGATCCGTAGAAGTCGGCCTCGGCGCGCACCTCGGCGCGGCGAACGCGGGCCTCATCCTGGGTGATCAGCCCGGCACCGAGATCCGCGTCGATCGCCATCTGCTTGCCGGGCATCGCGTCGAGGGTGAACCTGGCGCTGACTTCCGAGACGCGGCCGGCACCTTTGGTGATGACCACGAAGTTGATGATGGTGAGGATGACGAACACGACCACGCCGACGGCAAAGTTGCCGCCCACCACGAACTCGCCGAACGACTCGATGACGTGACCGGCGGCGCCGGGTCCGGCATAGCCATGCATCAGCACGACGCGGGCCGAGGCGACGTTCAATGCCAGCCGCAGCAATGTCGCCAGCAGCAGTGCAGTCGGGAAAACGCCGAACTCGATCGGCCGGGAAACGTAGAACACGCTCATCACGATCACGATCGACAGCGCGATGTTGAACGTGAACAGGATGTCGAGCGCGATCGGCGGCAGCGGCAGGATGACCATGGCCAGCACGCCGAGCACGCCGACCGGCACGCCGATGCCGACGCGCAGGATGTTGCGCAGAGAGGGAAGCGCCGGTGACGTGGC
>JAKADE010000701.1 GCA_021820785.1 Pseudomonadota bacterium | reverse complement strand
CTGGACTCGAACCCGACCAAGCTCATCGAGGTCGTGGAGACGGGCAAGCAGATGCTGATGACGCGCGGATCGCTGACGACTTTCAGCATCGCCAACGACATCGCCAAATACTTCGCCATCATTCCGGCGGCGTTCGCCACCACCTACCCGCAGCTCAATGCGCTCAACATCATGCATTTGACGAGTCCGTTCTCGGCGATCCTCTCGGCGGTGATCTTCAATGCGCTCATCATCGTCGTGCTCATTCCGCTCGCGCTGAAAGGCGTGCGTTACCGCCCACTCGGCGCCGGCACGCTGTTGCGGCGCAATCTGCTCATCTATGGCGTCGGTGGGATCATCGTGCCGTTCATCGGCATCAAGCTGATCGACATGGGCTTGACGCTGCTGCATCTGACCTGAGAGAGACACCATGAAGACGATTCTTCGTCCCGCGCTCACGCTGCTGCTGGTGCTGACGGTGCTCACCGGGGTGATCTATCCGCTGGTGGTCACGGGGGTGGCGCAGGTGGCGTTTCCGGCGCAGGCCAACGGCAGCCTGATCAGGCGTGACGGAAAGCCGATCGGCTCACGCCTGATCGGTCAGCCGTTCAGCGCGCCGCAGTATTTCTGGAGCCGGCCGTCGGCCACCAGCCCACAGCCGTACAACGGCCTCGCCTCGGGGGGCTCGAACCTCGGCCCGACGAACCCGGCGCTGATCGCCGCGGTCAAGGCGCGCATCGCTGCTCTGCGTGCCGCCGACCCGGGCAATCACGCGCCCATTCCGGTCGATCTGGTCACCGCCTCGGGCAGCGGGCTCGACCCGGACATCAGCTTGGCGGCTGCGTACTACCAGGCCGGGCGGGTCGCGCGCGCGCGCGGTGTGAGCGTGCGCCGGGTGAGAGCTTTGATCGCGGTGCATGCACGCGGGGGCGAACTCGGCGTGCTCGGTGATCCGCGCATCAACGTGCTGGAACTGAACCTGGCGCTCGACGCCATGAAATAATGTGGCCATGAATCGACCGGCGACGCCCGAACGGCGGCCCGATCCGCAGGAACTGCTGGCCCGCGTGCAGGCCGAAGAGGCGCGCGCTGGACGCGGCAAACTGCGCATCTTCTTCGGCGCCTCCGCCGGCGTCGGCAAGACGTACTCGATGCTGCAGGCGGCGCGCTCGGAGCAGGCCGGCGGGACCGATGTGGTCGTGGGGTACCTCGAGCCGCACGGGCGCACCGAGACCGAACGTCTGGCCGAAGGACTCGAGCGGCTGCCGACGCTCCCGGTCAGCTACCGCGGCATCGTCCGCCAGGAATTCGATCTCGATGCGGCGCTGGGACGCCATCCCCAGATCCTGCTCGTCGATGAGCTGGCGCACTCGAACCTGCTCGGCGGTGTGCCGCAGCCGCGTCATCCGAAGCGCTGGCAGGACATCGAGGAGTTGCTCGCGGCCGGTGTCAATGTCTGGACGACGGTCAATGTTCAGCACCTGGAGAGTCTGAACGACCTGATCTATCAGACGACCGGTGTCCGTCAGAGCGAGACGCTGCCGGATCACGTGTTCGATGATGCCGATGCGATCGAACTGATCGATCTGCCCGCCGATGACCTGCTCGCGCGGCTGCACGCCGGCAAGGTCTACATCTCGGATGCCGTCGCGACGGCTGCCGAGCGGTTCTTTCGCCGCACCAATCTGATGGCCCTGCGTGAGATCGCGCTGCGCCGCGTGGCCGAGCGGGTCGAAGCGGCGGCCCGCGAACTGCAGCCCGGGCACGGCCGCGGGCGGATCGCCGGTGAGCGCATCCTCGTCGCAGTCGGTCCCGACGAGCAGGCCGAGCAGCTCGTGCGCACCGGCAAGCGCATGTCCGATGCGCTCGCCGCGGGTTGGAGCGTCGTGTACGTCGAGACGCCGGCGCTGCTGCGACTCTCCGATGCGGATCGCAACCGGCGCATCGCGGTCCTTCGCCTGGCGGAGTCGTTGGGCGCGGAGACCGTGACGCTGGACGGACCTACGGCGGCCGCAGCGCTGTTGGAGTACGCGCAGACCCGCCGCGCGACCCGGGTGCTGGTCGGAGCGCCGAAGCGACGCGGCTGGCGGGGCTGGGTACGCCCGTCCACCTCGAGTCTGCTGGTCAAGCAGGCGCGGGGCTTTGACGTCATCGTCGTCGCGCCGGCCGGTGCCGCCGTGGCGCGGCCCGCCCCCTCGGCGCAGATGTCGGCCGAGGGCGCTCCGGGCGGGGTGCCCTGGGAGCGGTACGGGTGGGCCGGCGGGATCAGTGTGTTGTGCACGGCGCTGGCGTTCGCGATGTACCCGAACTTCGAGCTGTCCAATCTCGCCATGGTGTATCTGCTCGGGGTCACCGTCGCGGGCCTGCGCCTGGGACGGGGTCCCTCGGCGCTGACGACGGTGCTCAACGTCACCGCGTTCGATTATTTCTTCGTACCGCCGCGCTTCACCATCGCGGTGTCCGACGCGCAGTACTTCGTGACCTTCGGCGCGATGTTGACGATCGGATTGGTCATCGCCACCCTCACGGCGAACGTGCGCCAGCAGACGCGCGTGGCCGGTGCCCGCGAGCGCCGTACGGCGGCGCTGTATGCGATGAGCCGGGAACTGGCCGTCACGCGCGGCATCCAGAAC
>JAKADE010000700.1 GCA_021820785.1 Pseudomonadota bacterium | reverse complement strand
GCTCGAGGACATGTCGATCGGCATCCAGTGCCTGCTCGAAGACGACCCGGCGGCCGCCGCGGCGCTGGCCGCGCGGCTCGATGCATTGAACCGGGAGCGGCGCGAGATCGAGGCGCGCATGCAGGCCGAGGCGCTTGCGGCCGTGCGTGGGCTCGCCGAACGCGATCCGCACGCCGAGCAGCGCAGCGCGGTGTGCCTGTTCGATGCGCAGTGGCATCAGGGCGTGGTCGGGCTGGTGGCGAGCCGCGTGAAGGACCGGCTGCGCCGCCCGGTGATCGCGTTTGCCGCAGCCGGCGAGGAGGAATTGCGCGGCTCGGCGCGCTCGGTCCCCGGCATCCACATCCGCGACGTGCTGGCGCAGCTCGATGCGCGCCATCCGGGCCTGATCGGCCGCTTCGGCGGGCATGCCATGGCCGCGGGGCTGACGCTCGAGCGTGCTGAACTCGATCGGTTCGCGGCCTGCTTCGATGCGGCGGTGGCCGCCTGGCCCGGGCGCAGCGCGCTGCGCGATGTGATCGAGACCGACGGGGCGCTCGCAGTGGAGGAGATTGCGCTGCCGACGGCCGAGGCGCTGCGCGCCGGCGGGCCCTGGGGGCAGGCGTTCCCCGAGCCGAGCTTCGACGGTGTGTTCACGGTGCGCACCGCCCGGGTGGTCGGGGAGCGGCACCTGAAGATGTGGGTGCACGGGGAGCGCAACCGTGCCTTCGATGCCATCGCCTTCAACAGTCTCGATCCGCACTCCGAGGCGCCGCTGCCGCAGGGCGAGCGACGGCTGGTGTACCGGCTCGACGTCAACGAATACCAGGGCGAACGGCGGCTGCAGCTGCTGGTCGATCACATTCTCGCGCCCTGAGCACTTCCTCTTTGCCCGGCTGCTGCGTCACTCCTCTTTGAGCGCGGCCGTGGTCGGTTGCGTGCTGCACGCCTGGGAAACAGGTCTGCGGCGGATGGGCCGGGATGCCGTGTTGTGTTGGTGTGAGACTGGGCGCGTGCTGCAGGTGCGCAGCAGCATGCTGTCAAACATCTCACGACGCGGTATCATCGACCGCAATCCTACTTCGGTTGGTGCGGATCGGGCTCGTCTCATTCCGCGCCGGAATAACGTCATAACTGAAATAACACGCGGGCCGTAGCCCGCGCCGGCCGCTCCCGGCCGGCGCGGCGGTTCGCGCCGGGTGGGGTGTGTCGTGGAAGCGATTCTGCAGTTTGCGCAGCAGCTGTACCGCATGGCGCAGCGGGCCGTATCGGAGCCGTTCGAGGATCTGGCGCTCGCGGCGCTCACCGAGCAGGTGGCGTTCGATGCGGCATTATGGTTCACCGGTCAGATCGACGGCGGCCGCCTGCAGGTGCACCGCCTGCACGCCTACCGCATGCCGCCGGCGGCGCTCGAGCCGCTCGTGAGGCTGGTGCGCCAGCGCCCCGAGGCGCTCGAGGCGACGGCCGGTGCCCATGGGCCGGCGCACATGGAGGATGCCACGGCGCTGCTGGCGCGGGGTGTCGATGCCCAGGCGCACGAGCAGCTGTGCCGCGGGCGCATCGAGCGCCAGCTGCTGATCGGGACCGCGGCCTGCGGCAGCGCCGGCGGGGAGTGGCTCTCTCTGCACCGCGCACAGAGTGATGTGCCGTTCGATGCCCAGGACTGTGAACGCCTGCAGGTGTTGATGCCGCACCTGTCCGAGTCGCGGGCGGTGCACCGGGCGCTGTGCCTCAGGCACGCCTCGAGCGAGCCGGGGATCGTGCCCGGACCGCATCGGGCCCTGACACTGTGCGACGGTACGGTGCTGCACTGCGGCGCGCAGCTCGGGGAGGCGATCGGTGCACAGTGGCCGGAATGGACCGGACTGCGGCTGCCGGCGGGGCTGCTCGTGCGGGCGCAGCGCGAGGAGCCCGTGCCGCTCGCGGGGCGCGGGGAGCGCATTCAGGCGCGCCGCTTCACCGACGCGCTGGTGCTGAGCCTGTGCTGCACGCCGCCGCAGGAGCGGCTCACGCGGCGCGAATACGAGGTGGCGCGGCGGTTCGCCGCCGGGGAGGACTACCATACCGTAGCGCGCCGCTGCGGGCTCGCACCGGCCACGGTCCGCAATCTGCTGCGCCTCGCGTACCGCAAGCTCGGGATCAACAATCGCACGCAGCTGGTGCGGCTGATGCAGCGCGCAGAGGCGGGCGCGCGGCTGGAAATTCCAGCGCCGGACCGCTAGCATGGCAGGTCACTTCCCGTATTTCACCCGGACGGCATCGCACGATGGAACTCAATCCTCTGAAGCGCCAGCTCAAAGACCTCGAGGAGCGCATGAGCTCCTTACGGGGGTTTCTTTGAGTACGATCTGAAGAAAGAGCGCCTCGAGGAAGTATCCCGCGAGCTGGAGGATCCGGGCGTGTGGGCGCAGCCGGAGCGCGCCCAGCAGCTCGGCCGCGAGCGGGCGAGTCTCAGTTCGGACATCGAGGCGATCTCGCGGGTCGACGGCGGCATCAGCGCCGCCACGGAGCTGCTCGAACTCGCCGAGAGTGAGCAGGACGAGGCGACCGCGGCGGATCTGACCCGCGAGGCGGGCAGCCTGGAGGCTGCAGTGCGCCGTCTGGAACTGAAGCGCATGTTCCGCGGCGAGATGGAC
>JAKADE010000699.1:1523-2616 GCA_021820785.1 Pseudomonadota bacterium | reverse complement strand
TGGCGAGCAAGCCGTACATCGCGAGCGGCCAGTACATCAAACGCATGAGCGCCGGTGCGTATTGTCGCCAGTGCCGCTTCGACCCGGGGGAGCGTACCGGGCCGCGCGCCTGTCCGTATACCTTGCTCTACTGGGACTTCCTGTTGCGCCACGCTCCAGTGCTCGAGGCCAACCCGCGCACGGTGCTGCAGGCTCGCAACGTCGCGCGTCTGAGCGAGGGCGAGCGGACCGCCATCCAGCGGCAGGCCGAACGCTGGCGCGCCGCGCCTGCGTAACGATCGCGGCGCGAACCGGTCACGGGTCCCCTGACCGCGCTTCAGCCCGCTTGCGGCAAGCGCGTATTACCGTCCGACGTGCCCGCTGCCAGGATTCTCTGCGCACAGGGCGCATCGTGCGAAGCGTCCGCGAGGTTCGGCGTGCATCGGCGAGGAAGATTCCACGCAGCCGCGGGGCGCAACATGCGCCCGCGAGGACTTCTGCGTCTGGTGGCTGCGGCGCTACTCAGTTTAACGAGCCTCGCCGGGTGCGAATTCGCACCGCCACTGCGTGTGCCCGTGGTACCGACGGCGGCGCAGTACACCGCAGGACCGGTGCCGCGCGACATCGGAAGTTCTGCAAAGCCAGAGGTTCCTCCGCAGCACATCATGTTCGGGGCGTCCGTGGCCCGTCCCTGGTGGCATGCATTTCACTCGCCGCAGCTGGATGGGCTGATCAATCGGGCGCTGACCCACAGCCCCACGGTCGCTGCCGCCGAAGCGCAACTACGCGCCGCACGCGCCAATGTCGCCATCTCGGCCGCAGTCCTGTACCCACAGGTCGGACTGAACCTGGGCGCTTCGCGAACCAAGACCTCCGGCGCCAATTTCGGCGGCCGCGTGCCGGGCTCGACATTCTCGCTGTACACCGGCCAGGTCGCCGTCAGCTATTACCCCGACTTCTTCGGGGTAAACCGCCTGCTCTACCGTGGCAGCGCGGCGCAGCTGAATGCCCAGCGCGCGGCGCTGCAGGCTGCGCGGCTGACGCTCGCCGGGAACGTGCTCGACGCCGCCGTGGGCATCGCCGCCACCAGCGCCGAGATCTCAGCCACGTCCCG
>JAKADE010000699.1:0-1513 GCA_021820785.1 Pseudomonadota bacterium | reverse complement strand
GCCGCCCAGCGTCAACTGCTCGAACTCGTGCAGGCGCAATACCGCGGCGGCGCCACGACATACGGCGCGGTCGTGGCGCAACGCGCCCAGATAGAAGCCAGCGAAGCCGAACTGCCGCCGCTTCAACAGCAGCGCTCGGTCTACCGGCACCTGCTCGCGGTCCTGCTCGGTACGGCGCCGAGCCGGTTGAGAAACCGCACATTCACGCTGCAGGCGTTCTCTTTGCCGCCGCGCGTGCCGCTCGCACTGCCCTCGACTCTGCTGCGCAACCGACCCGACATCCGCATCGCCGAAGAACAGATGCGTTACGCCCTCACGGGGGTGGGTATCGCCAAAGCCCAGTTCTATCCTCTGGTCACACTCAGCGCCTCGGCCGGCTCTAGCGCGCTGACGGCCGGCAAACTCTTCGACGCATCAAGCACGGTCTGGAGCCTCGGCGGCGCACTCGCGCAGCCGATCTTCGAAGGCGGCAAACTCAGGGCGCAGGAGCGCGGCGCGTATGCCACCTACGCGGCGACTCGAGCCGCATACCGCAGCACGGTGCTTACCGCCTTCCAGCAGGTCGCCGATGCGCTGCGCGCACTGCAGCACGATGCGGTTGCCGCGCAGGCGCAAGCGCGGCTTCTCGACACCCTGCGCGAGCAATTGCGGCTGGCGGAGGCCGGCTGGCGCGCCGGCGCTACGGACTTCTCCGCCGTGCTCATCGCCGAGGCGGATTACCGCACGGCGCTGCCGGCCCGCGCACGCATCACGGCTGCGCGCCTGCAGGACACCGCCGCGCTGTTCGTCGCGCTCGGCGGGGATCCGTGGCCTCAGCACACCGAAGCGGCGCCGGCCGTGGCGGCAGCCCCATGAACGGATTGATGCGCCTCGCGCTGAAGCTGCTGCTCGGTGATCGGGGCAAATTCGTCACCCTGGTCATCGGCATCACGTTCGCAGTGTTCCTCATGATGCTCATGACCTCGATGTTCTTCGGCATCATCCAGCACTCGGCGGCGAACATCATCAATATCGGTGCACAGATGTGGGTGATGGACCCGGACGTCAAAACCCCGCAGAACAGCATCCCGATGCCTGATTACGTGCTGGATGTGGTGCGCAGCATTCCCGGCGTCGACTATGCCGTACCGCTCTACGTGGGCGCAGGGCTCGTGCGCCTCACTGACGGCACCTACCAGGCGGCGACCGTGATCGGACTCGACGATGCGACGCTCTTCGGCCGGCCAGCGCTGATTGACGGCACGGCGCTCGACATCTACCGCAACAATGCGTTCTTTGTCGTGCGGGATGCGAGTTTCCAGAAGCTCGGCAGTCCAAAGATGGGCACCACGTTCGAGATCAATGACCATCGCGGGATCGTCGCCGGCATCGCGCGTGTCTCGATCGGCAGCCTGTTCGGGCTCCCCACGCTCTACACGACCTACAGCCGCGCCACCCAGGACCTGCCCTCGACCCGCTACGTCATGTCCTTCATCCTGGTGCGCCCGAAGTCCGCCGCGGACATTGCGCACAT
>JAKADE010000698.1 GCA_021820785.1 Pseudomonadota bacterium | reverse complement strand
GAGCGCCTGCTGCAGTCCGCTCTGCGCGTTGTGCAGCAGCAAGCGCGTCTGGGCGAGATCGAGCACAGCGGCGGCTCCGACGGCGTACTCCTGACGCGTACCGCGATAGAGCACGCCCACGGAATGCACCGTGCTGGTCCAGATCCGCACCCGGGCACCGAGGAGCGCCAGCTGATACCACGCGTCCGCCACCTGCGCGGCGACGGTGAGCCGGGTCTGCGCCTGTTCGTCGGCCGCCAGCGCCTCGCGATCCCGGGCGAGCCGGTCCAAGGCGAGCAGTTGCGGCGCAAACAGCGGAACGGACAGCTCGACCAGGCCCGTCGTCTCGCGCGGGCCGTTGGCATTCGCATAGAGCGCGCGGCCGTTGCGCGTCTGATTCCAATATCGGCCACCGACCAGCGACAGCCGGGGCAGTAATGCCGCGCGGCCCGCGCGCGCACCATAGTGCGCCGCGCGGCGCAAATCAGCGGCCTGCTCGATTTGGGGTGCCACGCGCAGCGCGCTCGCCACGGCACTGGCGAGCGACAGGACTGCGGCACGCGGCGGCGCCGAACCCGTGGTGGCGCATGCGGCGCTGGAAACCAGCGCCGACACGATCCCTACGATCAGCGCACGCCGCCGCCGCGGCGCTTGGCCGCAGCCGGCGCTCCCGGGATGACCCGCGACGTGCTCCCTCTCATCCTCGGTATTCCGGACCTGCCGCATCTCGCCCTCGTTACGACTTGCGTCGTATGGGCGCAGCGTACGACCCGCGTCGTAGAAGTTCAAGAGATAAAGACGGCACCTCGAGCACCCAATTGACTCGCATGGGGTCGGCTTACCCGGCGCGTCGTTGCGCGCCGGGTAAGCATCCCATCGCGCGGACCGCCCCGCCACACCGATCGTTACACTTGCAGTGAGTCCCCCAACACGGAGTTCAACTCTCGTCTCCAACGGAGTTGCCGCCTCGTGCGGCGTGAAACCGGACGATCTAGGGTGCTCGCCACAGCAGCGGAGCGCGATATCAGACCGAGACGTGACTCGCGCTGAAGTGCATCCACAGAAATGGAGCCGACCCGAGGACAAATCCCAGGAACACTGTTTGCAGTTGTACGAAGTCGTTCACGGCATAGTGCCCGGGCGTGCTCAAGTAAAGATAGCTCACGGCGGAGTTGATGCCGACGTCGGTGAGCATCGTCACCAGCGCTGCGATCACACCGGCGCGTGGGACGCGAAGCACGAGCCAGATCACGACCGGATCGATCACGACCAGCAGCGTCCAGTACGCGTTCAGCAGCGGATGGTGCGCAAACCCCCACCCGTGCACGAGTGCATCGAGATGGGTCCCGGTCCCGACGGCAAAGGCCAGGACATAGACCCCCAGCACGGCCCTTACCCACGGCGGGTACGCCCGCCACGCGGCGCCTCGAGTTCCGGGGCTCATGGTCCGAGCATCCGCCCGCGCCCGCCTCGTGAGCATCGTCGCCTCCCGCCTGAAACCTTTTCCCCCGCACGAACGTATGTAGGGATACAGGACACCGAGTCCTGCGGCTTCTGTGGTCCTCGCGAGGAGTTCGATGGGTGCTGATCGCTCATAGGCGCTATACCCGGCCGATCCGGCCCTGCGGCGCCCGACGGCATGGCGCCGCCTGGGGCGCGACGGCCCGAGCGTAGCACGTGCGCTACAATCCAGTCGGATCCTCCCGTGGGACTTCAGCCATGCTTACTGCACCCGGGCCGCGGCGGCCCGCCGAGGAGAGCATCGTTTGGCGGACGATCACTGGCGCGGCCTGATGCTGGCCGCCCAAGCGGGCGATGCGGCGGCCTACCGGCGCTTGCTGGTCGAGACCGGCGGCTGGCTGCGCACGTACTACGCGCGGCGACTGCCCGCATCAATGGTCGACGATGCGGCCCAGGAGGTGCTCCTGGCCGTACACACCAAGCGCCATACGTACGATCCGGCCAAACCCTTCGGGCCGTGGCTGGCCGCGATCGCGCGCTACAAGTGGATCGACCGGCTGCGCGCCATGAAGGACACCTTGACCGAGGAGCTCCCCGAGGACATTGCGGTCCGGGATCACGGCGAGGCGATCCAGAGCGCGAACGTCCTGGAGCGCTTGCTCGGGCGGATCAAGCCCGCGCAGGCCAATGCCATCCGTCTGGTGAAACTCGAGGGTCTGAGCATCAAGGAAACCGCCGAGCGGCTCGACCAGACGGTCGCGCTGGTCAAGGTGAACATCCACAGAGGGCTGCGGCAATTGAGTGAACTGGCGCGGGAGGAGAGCCATGAAGCTTGAATCCCTGATCGATGAGCTGACCGAAGACCTCACGCCGGTGAAGCCACGGCGCTTCTGGGCCGACCTGCTGGTGTTGGCGCTGATCGCCGCGGTCGAACTGGCGCTGCTGTTCGCCCTCGGCATCGCACACCTCGACCTGGAGCGACTGGCGACGCAGCCGACCATGGGCTGGCGGTTGGTCAGTCTGGGCGTGATCGCGTTGATGAGCGGCTTTCTGGCCGTGCGCTCGTTCGACCCGGCCTACTCGGCGAAGGATGCCCTGCGCTGGCTGGCGGTGATCGTCGCGCTGTGCCTCGCTTACGGCCTGGTCATGAATGGCCCGCCGGCGGGGACGGCGAGCCTG
>JAKADE010000697.1:813-2620 GCA_021820785.1 Pseudomonadota bacterium | reverse complement strand
ACCCCGCAGCAGCTCGATATCGACGTGCGTCACCGTCAGGGACGAGCTTACCTCGAGAGCATCCTGAAGACCTTCAGCGAGCACGGCATCCGCGCCATTCGGCTCGATGCCGTCGGGTACGCGATCAAGCGCGCCGGGACGAGCTGCTTCATGCTGCCGGAGACGTTCGAGTTCATCGGCGAACTGACCACGCTTGCGCGCTCGCTCGACATGGAGGTCCTCGTCGAGGTGCACTCTCATTACCTGCGCCAGATCGACATCGCGGCGCGGGTGGATTGGGTGTACGACTTCGCGCTGCCGCCGCTCGTCCTGCACGCGCTGTTCAATGGAACGGCGGGCTACCTGAAGCACTGGATCGAGATCCGTCCGCGCAACGCCTTGACGGTGCTCGACACTCACGATGGGATCGGCGTGATCGACGTGGGGCCCGAGGCCGGCACCGGCCGGGACGGATTGCTGCCCGCGGCCGAGATCGATCGGCTGGTCGAAACCATCCATGAGCGCAGCGGCGGACAGAGTCGCCGCGCGACCGGCGCGGCCGCGTCCAACCTGGATCTGTACCAGGTGAATTGCACCTTCTACGACGCGCTCGGCCGCATCGATCGGGATTACCTGCTGGCGCGCGCCGTGCAATTCTTTCTGCCCGGGATTCCCCAGGTGTATTACGTCGGCCTGCTCGGCGGCGGAAACGACATGCCGCTGCTCGAGCGTTCCGGCGTGGGGCGCGACATCAACCGCGGTCGCTACAGCCTGCACGAGGTACTCCGGGAGCTCGCGCGGCCCGTTTGCACAGACCTGCTGCGCCTGATCCGGTTGCGTAACACACACCCGGCGTTCGGTGGTGCGCTACGGATCGGGTGCACGGCGCCCAACGTTCTGGCGCTGCGCTGGGAGGCGGGCTCCGCCCACGCCGAACTGATCGCGGACTTCGCCGCGCGCCGCTGGACGGTCCGTCACGGGGAAGGCGCAGCCTCGGAGTCCCTCGAGTTCGCGAGCTGCCCGGCGCTCTGGTCGGACGCACCGCGGGACACCGTGTGGCAGGGCTGAAGCCCGCGCACGGCCGCGTTATGCTGTGCATGGCGTTCCTCGGGGCGCAGCGCGGTCAATCGGGGGGAATGACGTGAACAGGCGAGCACTCTACGGAGCCATCGAAGCGGGCGGGACGAAGTTCGTCTGCGCGGCAGGCTACGGGCCGACGGAGATTGCGCCGCAGATGCGCACCGTCATTGCGACGACGACGCCCGCCGAGACCCTCGCGGCGGTAGTCGCATTCTTCGAGCAGGTGCGCGCGAACGCCGGCGCATTCAGCGCATTTGGCGTCGGTGCCTTCGGGCCGGTGGACATCGAGCCTCGCTCGGACACCTGGGGGTCGATACTGAGCACGCCCAAGCCGGGCTGGGCCGGGACTTCCCTGGTCGCGCCGCTCGAGCGTTTCGGGTGTCCGGTCGCGCTCGACACCGACGTCAACGCCGCGGCGCTCGCCGAGGCGCGACTCGGCGCCGGACGGGATGCAAACTCGCTGACTTACGTCACGGTCGGGACCGGGATCGGCGGCGGTGTGATCGACCAGGGCCGCTCGATTCGCGGCATGCTGCACCCGGAGATGGGACACATCCGTGTGCGCCGTGATCCGCGTGACGCGCAATTCCGCGGCGTCTGCCCGTTTCACGGCGATTGCCTGGAGGGCCTGGCGAGCGGTCCGGCGATCGTGGCGCGCTGGGGGGCGCCGATGAGTGCGCTGCCGATCGGACACGCCGGACCTGACATCATCGGCGGATATCTCGGGCAGCTCGCCGCCACGATCGCC
>JAKADE010000697.1:0-803 GCA_021820785.1 Pseudomonadota bacterium | reverse complement strand
TCATGAGCGGAGCCGATCTGCTGCCACGCATCCGCGCGGTTGCCGCCGAACAGATCGGCGGCTATCTGCCGATCGAGGCGCGGGCGGGCGGATTCGAGCGCCTGATCGTTGCGCCGGCGCTCGCTGGCCAGGCCGGAATCACCGGCGCTCTGCTGCTCGCAATGGGTTGAGCTGGCGTTGCCGGGGCGCAACTGCAATCGTCTGCGTTCTGGATTGCAAACGATTGTATCTTGTGGTCTACTTTTGCCGCGCCCGCGTATCACGCCGCGGTGCAGCAGGCGTCAAAGCGTCACTAGGGGGGTCACGTGAAACATCTGAAGTCGCAACAGCAATCCCATTGCATCCGGGTGCCGGCCGTCGCCGTGCGCACCGTAACGTTCATGAGCGTCGCAGCCGCCGTCTCGATGGCACTCGGCGCGGCACAACTTGCCGCGGCGGCGCCTGCGCGACCCGCGGCAGATGCCGCGTCCGCGCAGGCGGCAAACGGCACCTCGGGTGGCCCATCCACGATGATCGCCGCGCCGAGCAATATGCTGCAGCAGGTCGTCGTCACCGCTTCGGTTCAGTCACGCAGCAACCTGGAGACCTCCGAGCAGGTCACTACGATTCCGAGCAAGCTGATTGTGGCCATGGCGCCGCAGTCGATCGCCGAGATGCTGCGCCTGATTCCCGGGGTGTCCGTCCAGGATCAGGCTGGCAGTGGTGGCAATGCGAATTTCACCGTGCGCGGCCTGCCGGTGACCACCGGTGGTGCGCCGTTCGTGCAGATCCAGGAAGATGGGCTGCCGCAGGTCCTCTTCGGC
>JAKADE010000696.1 GCA_021820785.1 Pseudomonadota bacterium | reverse complement strand
CACCGGCAGGCTGATGTGCAGCCGGCGAAGATTGCGGTAGAGGGTATTGCGGCCGATGCCGAGGGACTGCGCGACGCGGCTGAGGTTGCCCTGATGCAGTTCGATTTCGTGCAGCAGCGCGCTGCGTTCAGCGCGCTCCAGGGGATTGAGGCGCTGTGCTTCGGCGCACACGGGTTCCTCGGTATGCACCTCTCCGGCGCCGTATTCGGCCGGTAGGCAGCCGGCATCGAGCTGGTTGTTCGAGCGCATCGCGATCATGCCGCGCAGCACGTTGCGCAGCTGGCGGATGTTGCCGGGCCAGCTGTAGGCCTTCAGCGCGTCAATCATGTCCTCACCCATGCTGACCGCGGGCGTTGCGGCGCTCTCCTGGGCGAAAATGTGGCGAATGACGGCCGCCTTGTCCTTGCGCTCGCGCAGCGGCGGTAGCGTCAGCACCAGCCCCTGCAGGCGGTAGAACAGGTCCTCGCGCAATGCCCCGCGCTGCACCGGCTCGTGCAGATCGCGGCGCGTGGCACTCACCAGCTGCACGTCGATGCGGACCGCCTCTGCACCGCCGGTGGCCGGCAGGGCGCGTTCCTCGATCAGATGCAGTACCTGGGACTGCAGCGGCGCCGGCAGTTCGCCGACATCATCGAGAAAGAGCGTGCCGCCATTGGCTTGCACGACGCGCGAGCGCATCTGCTCGGCGAGCGTCGTCCCGGCCGGCTCCCCATCCGTGAGCGCACCGCAGTGCAGCGCTACGAACGGCTTCTCGGCCCGCTCGCTCGAGGCGTGCAGCGCCCGCGCGAAGCACTCCTTGCCGGTGCCCGATTCGCCGATCAGCAGGATCGGGATCTCGCGCGCGAGCGTGCGCCGGGTCGCCTGGATGTTGCGCGCCATGACCGGATCGCCGAAATCGAGCTCCTCGAGCGGTCCGCGGTCCGGGTCGAGCCCCTCCGGCGCGGCCGGATTGGCCCCGCGCGGTTTGCCGGCGCGCTTGGACTGCGGCGCCTGGGCGATGGCGAACATGCGCCCGCCGTGGTGGGCGTCATAGAGCGTCAGCGGGTGGAAGGATTTGCGCTGGCTGCGCGCCAGCAACGCATTCAGCGAGACCGTGAACACCCGCTCGAGCGGCGAGCCGAGCAGATCGGCCTGGGATTTCAGCCCGAGCTGGAACAGAGCATTGCGGTCGAGGGCGCTGATCAGGCCGTTGGCATCGAGTGCGATGATGCCCTCGCCCCAGGTGCCGAGCAGTTCCGGGCGACTGTGGAAGCGCACCACGAACGCATCGCGGAAGTGATGCAGAAACAGGCGGTTCTCGATCATCTGCGCAGCCATGTTGACCAGCACCAAGGTGTGCTGTTGGGCGCGGTCGGACTCCCCGGAGGCGTCGAGCACCGCGATCAGCTCGCCGCGGTAGTCGAAGATCGGTGCGGCACAGCAGGTCAGTCCGCTGTTGCGCGAGAAGAAGTGCTGTTCGCGGTGCACGATCAACGGGGTCCGCTCGACCAGGCAGGTGCCCATGCCGTTGGTGCCGCCGTGTTCCTCGTCCCACATCGCACCGAGCACCAGGCCGGTACGAAACGCCGCGTTTCGGAAACTGAAATCGCCGTAGTAATCGAGCAGCACGCCGTCGCGGTCGGTGAGAATGATCGAATAGCCGGAACCGGCGAGCTGGTGATACAGGTGCGCCATCTCGGCATCGGCGAGCGCGAGCAGGTCGCGGTTGTGCTCCTTGCGCTCGAGCCGCTCCTGGCGCGGCAACACGTACGGCTCGCGCTCGGATTTCGGATCGAGGTGGTACTGGTTCAGACAGCGCAGCCACGAGCGGCGGATGTATTCCGGGGTCCCTGCGTCCTCCGGCCGTAGTGATCTGCGCGGTGCCGCCTGCGGGTGGCGGTGACGATTGTCGATGGCCCGAAGCATACCCAGCCCCCCCGTTGCATCCGTCCAGGACAAAGTATGCGCCGGTGAGGGGCCTGCGCAAGCCTTCAGAGCCGACTTTGATACAGCCCCGGCCCAATGTGTTCCGAAACGGGACAGTGCGGCGGCGCGACCGTACGCGCCGTCTTGGGGAGGGCTGTGCTCCGCTGTGGCCCGCGTAGACTGCGCCCCCTCGCCGCTGCGGCCCTCTGAGATGCGAGTACGACCATGAAATCGAAAGCCGCCATTGCCTTTGAGGCAGGCAAACCGCTTGAAGTGGTGACGGTGGACCTCGAGGGTCCGAAGGCCGGAGAGGTGCTGGTGCAGATCAAGGCGAGCGGGGTGTGCCACACGGACGAGTTCACCCGCTCAGGAGCGGACCCCGAGGGGCTGTTTCCGGCGATTTTTGGCCACGAGGGTGCCGGGGTGGTGGTGGACGTCGGCCCCGGGGTGAGTTCGGTGAAGAAGGGCGATCACGTGATACCGCTGTACACGCCGGAGTGCCGGCAGTGCAAGTCGTGTCTGTCGCGCAAGACGAATCTGTGCACGGCGATCCGCTCGACGCAGGGCAAAGGGGTGATGCCGGACGGGACGAGCCGTTTTTCGTACGAGGGGCGGATGGTGCACCACTACATGGGGTGCTCGACGTTCTCGAACTACACGGTGCTGCCGGAGATTGCGGTGGCGAAGATTCGCGAGGACGCGCCGTTTGAGAAGG
>JAKADE010000695.1 GCA_021820785.1 Pseudomonadota bacterium | reverse complement strand
ATCAGGCGGCCGAAGCACTCACGCGCAGCGCCCAGCGGATCGCCCAGGGCGATTATGCCCGGCCCGTCGAGGTGCGCGGTCGGGGCGATCTCGAGGCGCTCGAGCTGGCGATGGAGCGCATGCGCGCCCGGCTGCGCCAGTCGACCATCAATAAGGACTACCTGCGCAGCATCCTCGACAGCATGACCGATGCGGTGTTCCTGACCTCCCCGGACGGGGTGATCAAGAGCGCCAATGCCGCGGCCTGCAAGATGCTCGGCTTCGCCGAGGAGGAACTGCTCGGGCGCAGCATCGTCTCGCTGCTCGATGAGAGTGTGCGCAGCGGCTTCGACCTGCTGCAGGCCGCGCAGGACACCCGCGAGAGCGTGGTGCGCACCCGCGACGGGCAGACCATCCCGGTATCGCTCGCCGGCTCGCGCATCGAGACCGACGATCCGCAGTTCCAGGGCAACATCTTCGTCGCACGCAACGTCACCGAACGCAAGCGCGCCGAGCGGCGCATCCGCTACCTGGCCCGCTACGACACGCTGACCAAGGTCCCGAACCGCATGCAATTCCAGCATCTGCTGCAGCAGACGCTGGCGCGCGGACTGCGCAGCGGACGTTCCGTGGCGCTGCTGTACCTGGACATGGACCGCTTCAAAGAGGTCAACGACACCTTCGGGCACGACACCGGCGACCGGGTGCTCGAAGTGCTTGCCGAGCGGCTGATCCGCGCCGTGCCGCAGGGCGCGATCCTCGGCCGGCTGGCCGGGGACGAGTTCGCGCTGTGCGTCCACGGACTGCCCGCCGAGACCGACAACCGCGTGCCGGTCGGGCAACTCGCGCGCGCGATCCTGAACGAAGTGGCCCGCGCGTTCCAATTGAACCAGCAGGAAGTGTTCCTCACGGCGAGCATCGGCGTCGCCTTCTGTCCGCGCGATGCGGAAAACGTGATCGACCTGATCCGCAACGCCGATGCGGCGATGTATCACGCCAAGCAGAACGGCGGCAACACGTTCATGTTCTACGCTCCGGAGATGAACGCCGCGGCGGTGGAACGGCTGATTCTCAAGAGCAAGCTGCGCCGCGCCCTGGAGCGCGACGAGCTGGTGATCCGCTACCAGCCGAAGGTCGAGCTCGCCACCGGACAGGTCGCGGGCGCCGAGGCGCTCCTGCGCTGGCGCCTGCCCGGCCACGGCGACATTCCGCCCTCGCGCTTCATCCCGCTTGCCGAGGAGACCAATCTGATCCTCGACATCGGCGAGTGGGTGCTCAACCGGGTGTGTCTGGATTACCGTCAGCTGAAGACCTCGGGCGGTGAGCCGGGACGCATCTCGCTGAACCTATCGCTGCGCCAGCTGCGTCAGGCGAGCTTCATCCTGCGTTGCCGCTCGGTGTTCCGCCGTCACGGCGTCTCGCCCACTGCGCTCGAGCTCGAGATCACCGAGACGACGCTCATGGCGGACACGAAGAACACGCTGCGGCTGCTCGAGGAGCTGCATGCGATGGGACTGCACCTGTCGATCGATGACTTCGGCACCGGCTACTCCTCGCTCTCGGCGCTGCAGCAGTTCCCGATCGGGACCCTCAAGATCGACCAGTCCTTCGTGCGCGACGTGCAGCACAACGCCGGCAATGCCACGCTGGTGCGCACGATGATCGAAATGGGCCACAGCCTCGGGATGGTGGTAGTCGCCGAAGGCGTCGAGTCGGTCCAGCAGCTGCAGTTCCTGCGCGAGAACGGCTGCGATCAGGCGCAGGGGCGCCTGTTCGGCGATCCGTGCGCCGCGGAGAGCCTGCTCGAGCTGCTGCGCCGCCAGGACGCCTCCGGAGCGCCCTTCGGACACCTCCTGCGCCCGGCGGGCGCGGTGAGCCGCCCCGCCTAGCGCCGAACGACCGGCGCGCTCAGCGCGGGGCGTGCAGGTGGGCCTCGAGGAACCACAGCTGCTTGTCGGCCTCGCGCGAGACCTCGGTGAACAGATCCGCGCTGTCGGCATCGCCGAGCCGTGCCGTCTCGTCGATGCCCGCGCGCACCTTGCGCCCGAAGTCCGCCAGCGCAGTGGCCAGCGCCTCGAGGTGCGCCACCCCGTCGACGATCTGCTCGGGGTAAGGCTTCAGCGTCGTGGTGCGCGACACGGCAGCCAGGGTTCCGCCCGCGGTTCCGCCGAGCGCGGTCACCCGCTCGGCAATACCATCGACGTGCGCCTCGATCTGTCCGGCGATCTGGTCGAACAGCTCGTGCAGCGCGATGAAATTCGGTCCCTTGACGTTCCAGTGCGCATGCTTGGTCTGCAGCACCAGATCAATGGCATCGGCGAGCCGTGCGTTGAGCAGACGGATCACCTGGGCGCGGGTGTCGGCGGAAAGATCGTTGCGGGTCTCGAACATGGCATTCTCCTCGGTCGCTCATCGTCGGCCCCGCAGCGGCGGATCTCACGTCGGCTCGATTAGTATGACGGTTCGCCGCGCCGCGAAGCGGTTGAGGCTGTTGTAGCACCGGGGAAATGACGCAAGCCAATCGCTTGTTCGGATCAGGATGATAAAGCGCGTCTATCGGCGCTAGAATTGCGGGCTTTCCCCGTACGGAACACACGCACCATGAAACCCGCAATGAACGTCGCGATCACCGGCGCCGCCGGCC
>JAKADE010000694.1 GCA_021820785.1 Pseudomonadota bacterium | reverse complement strand
CAAGGTGCGCGGCGTAGCCGCGGGTGAGCCCCTCGAGGCCCGCCTTGGCCGCGTTGTAGTGCACGCCGACCACGCCTGGACCGCGCGCGGCCACGGAGGAAATGTTGACGATGCGCCCGCGGCCGAGCGCCCGCATCGCCGGCAGCACCGCCTGGGTGCACAGAAACGCCGACTTCAGGTTCACCGCGATCGTGCGGTCGAATTCCGCTTCGTCGAGCTCATCGAGGCTGCGCATATTGGCGATGCCCGCGTTGTTCACCAGCAGGTCGATCGGTCCCAGTTCCCGGCCGATGCGCACCACCATCTCCTCGACGGCCTCGCGCACCGACACGTCGGCGGCCACCGCGATGGCGCGTCGCCCCATCGCGCGCAGCGCCGTGACCACCTCCTCGGCCCGCCCGGCATGGGTGCGACAGTTGACCGCCACGTCCGCCCCGGCACGCCCGAGCGCCAATGCGATCGCACGGCCGATGCCGCGCGAGCTGCCCGTCACCAGGGCCACACGCCCCTGAAGATCACCGGAAGGTGCATTCATGCCGGATCGTCCTGTCGTGCTTGCGGGTCACGCGCGGCATTGTACCGCCCGCCCTCATCGCCCGGCGCGCCCTTGAGCGCAGCGGCGCACGATGGTAGAAGCCCTCGCAGCACGATCTTCGCGTCTCTCGAAAGCCCGCCCATGACGTTTCGCCGCATTGCTCCCGCCCTGGCGCTCACCGCTGCGCTCCTGCTCGGCGGGTGCGCCCGATCCGGCGCAACCTCGCCCGGCGCCGCAGGGGTTCCGGCCGCCCTCTCGCTGCGCGCGCTCGGCTCGCTCACCAACTATCGCGCGCGCCTCAGCAGCGGCGCCGGCGGGCAGCGCATGACGATCCGCACGCAGGTGCACAGCCCGCACAACTGGGCGAGCGAGAGCGGCCTGACCGTCGTGCACATCGGCGCGCAGAGCTATGCGCATTTCGGCTCGCAGTGGTTCGTGCATACCGATCCGCCCGGTCGCTATGCACAGACCAACCTGCCGTCCTTCGCCCGCCAGTTCTACGCCATGACCCGCGTCAGCGGCGTTCGGGTCGCGCGCGGCGGCCCCTGCCGTCAGGCCGGACTCGACGGCTACACCTGGACGCTGCGGGCCGCGGCCGGCTCGAACTTCGGGCAGACCCTCAGCGCGTGCGTCGCCGACGGCAGCGGCGCTCTGTTGCGCCTCACCGTCCGGGCGAGCGGTGTGGCGCTCGGCGGCCGCTATGCCAGCGAGGTGTACCAGATCACCGCCGTGGGCAACGTCCCGGCGTTCCGGCCGCCGACCCCGGTGGTCCGCGGCTGATCCACTCAGGAGCAAGCATGGCTGCACACCCCCCGACCGTGCTGATCACCGGCGCGAACCGCGGCATCGGACTGGAGTTCGTGCGCCAGTACCTCGAGGACGGCTGGCGCGTCGTGGCCGCCTGCCGTCATCCGCAGCATGCCGAAGCCCTACGCGCACTCGCGTCCAACACGCTGCTCGTCCCGATCGCCCTCGACGTCACCGACGGCCAGAGCGTCGCGGCCGCGGCGCGCACGCTCGAACCGGGGCCGATCGAGCTCTTGATCAACAACGCCGGGATCATGGGCCGCGCCGGTCAGACCCTCGGTGCGATCGATTTCACGGACTGGGCCGAAGTGCTCGCGGTCAACACCCTCGGGCCGCTGCGCATGATCGAGGCGTTCACCGGACACCTGGCGCGGGGCACGCAGCGCCTCGCGGTGAGCCTCACGAGCGCCATGGGCTCGATCGGCGAGACCACGAGCGGCACCTGGTGCGCCTACCGCAGCAGCAAGGCGGCGCTGAACATGGCCATCAAATGCGCCGCACTCGAGCTGGCCGCGCGTGGCATCACCTGCGTCGCCGTGAGCCCCGGTTGGGTGCGCACCGACATGGGCGGCGCCCAGGCGCCGCTCACCGCCACCGAGAGCGTCAGCGCCATGCGCCGGCTGTTCGGGACGCTGGAGCCGCGCGACAGCGGCAAGTTCCTGAGTTACGACGGGCGCGAGTACCCCTGGTAGGGCCGCACCCCCGCCGCGCTCAAGCGGAGACGGTCCGCAGCTCGCCGCTCGCCGGATCGATGCGCGTGACCGCAAGACCGGCGCGCTTCCAGGCACTGATGCCGCCGGCGAGATGCGTCGCTTCGCGCTGTCCGACGGCGAGCACCTGGCGGGCCGCGAGCGCCGAGCGGCGCCCCGTGCCGCACTGGAAAATGATCCGCCGGCCGTTCTCGAGCGGCAGACAGTGCGGATCGAAGCCCGAGAGCGGAAACAACAGCGCGCCCGGGATGCGTTCGGCCTCGAATTCCCCGGGCTCGCGCACGTCGATCAACACGGCCTGGCGCGTCTGGAGCAATTCGTGCACGTGTTCGGGCACGAGTTCGTGCAGCGTGCCGGGGGCGGGAGGAGTCTGCGAAGGATGCGTCATGGACGGCGGCCTCGACATGCGGCGGAGGCCCTCATCATATCAGTTTTTTCTAATATACAGTCCGGCACGCACTGCCCGGGAGCGGACGGCCGCCTTGCGTCCCCGGCCGATGGGGGTACCCTAGCGCCTCCGCAGCACCCGAGGAGCGTCTGATGAGACCCGTTTTTGCGACCGCACTGCGTCCG
>JAKADE010000693.1 GCA_021820785.1 Pseudomonadota bacterium | reverse complement strand
CTCTACTTCGCCAACCAGTACCTGTTCAGCACCGCCGATGGCGGACGGCACTGGCTGCGCATCAGTCCGGATCTGAGCCGCAAGGATCCCGGGGTGCCGCCGAACATCGGAGCAGTCACCGCCGCGGACAACATCGATGTCGGCCCGCGCCGCGGGGTGATCTATTCGATCGCGCCTTCGCGCTTCAACAGCAAGGTGATCTGGGTCGGCACGGACGACGGCCTGGTGTGGCGTACCGCCGATGGCGGTGCACACTGGATCAACGTGACGCCCAAGGCGCTCACCCCGTGGTCCAAGGTCGCCGGTATCGAGCTGTCGCAGCTCAAGCGTCACACCGCCTACCTGGCCATCGACCGGCACCGGCTCGATGACGAAACGCCGTACATCTACGTGACGCACGATGACGGCAGGACCTGGCGGCTCATCACGGACGGTATTCCGCGGCACGACTTCGTGAACGTGGTGCGCGAGGATCCGCGTCGGCCGGGGCTGCTGTATGCGGGCACCGAATACGGCGTGTTCGTCTCCTTCGACGGCGGGGCGCATTGGCAGTCACTGCAGCAGAACCTGCCGGTGAGCTCGGTGCGCGACATCAAGGTCCACGACGACGACCTGGTGCTCGCCACCCACGGACGTGGCATCTGGATCATGGATGACATCAGTGCGCTGCGGCAGATGGGCAGCGTGCGGCCGGGCGCCGTCACGCTGTTCAAGCCGGCCGCCGCGATCCGTTTGCGGACCGCGGGCTTCACCGGCACGCCGTTTCCCAAGGACGAGCCGATGGCCGCGAACCCGCCGGACGGCGCCTACATCGACTACCTGCTGCCTGCGGACGTGAAGGGCCCGGTCACGATCACGATCCGCGATGCTCAGGGCCGCGAGGTGCGCCGCTACAGCAGCGCCGAGCAGGTCGCACCGCCGGATGCCGCGACGCTCGACTACGCGCCGGAGTGGGTGGTGCCAGCGGCGGTCCCGTCCGCGACTGCGGGAATGCATCGGCTGGTGTGGGACCTGCACTATGCGCGGCTCGGGCCGCAGGATGCCGCGGCGCCGCAACGCCCGGGCGTCTGGGCGCCGCCGGGCCGCTACACCGTCGAACTCACCGTCAATGGGGCGACGTACCGGCAGCCTCTGACAGTGAAGCCGGATCCGCGCGTTCGGGTGTCGGAGGCTGCACTGGTCAGCCAGTTCCATCTCGCGCGCAAGGTCGAGCGCGCCGAGGTGCGTGCCGCTGCGGGTGAGGCGACCGCCGTGAAGCTGCTCGATGCGCTCGATCTGCGTCTGAAGGGCGGTGGTGCCGAGCATGCGGCGATATCGCGGATTTATGACACGGCGCGCAACCTCTCCGGTGAGTGGCCGTTCCCGCAGCACCGGCCGGCATTCGGCGGCGGACCGCCGCGCAATGTCAGAAGCTTGGTGCTGCTGTCGCAGGATCTGACCCGTCTGGAGCAGGCCATCGACGGCGCCGATGCTGCGCCGAGCCCGGATGCGCGGGCGGCCTACGGCATCCTGTCCCGGCAGCTGGACGCGACGCTGCGCGCCTGGCAGCAGCTGCAGCAGGTGGACCTGCCGCAGCTCAACACGCGCCTGAAGGCGGCCGGTGAGGCGCCGTTGGCCGATTGAGCGGCGAGGCCGGGTGCGGCGGATCCGCCGCACCCGACCCGCGAACGGCGCGAAGCGAACGGCGGGGCGCTGAGCCCTACAGCGTCAATTCCCAGTTCTGGCCGACGAGATCCTTGCCGAAGGAGTGGTGCGGCTCCTGCTGCACGAGCCGAAATCCTGCGGCCTCGTAAATGCGCCTCGCCGAGACCAGGACATCATTCGTCCAGAGCGTCAGTGTCCGGTACTGCTTCTGGCGCGCGCTGCGGATACACTCGTTGACGAGGTGCGTGCCGATGCCGAGGCCGCGCGCGCTGGGCTCGACGTAGAGCAGGCGCAACTTCGCAACTTCCCGGGACGCCTTGACGAGAAATATCGAGCCGACCACGACTCCCTGGCGTTCCGCGATCCAGGCGTCCTCCGCGGCGGGGTCGAAGCTCTTGAGGAACGCGGCGAGGATTTCCGCGACCAGCGCCTCGTAGGTCGCGTCCCAGCCATACTCCTCGGCGTACAGCACCGCCTGGCGATGGATGATCCAGCCGATATCGCCGCTGCGCAGCGAGCGCAGCACATAGCCTTCGCCTTCCGGCGCGCGCTCGGGCTGCAGCAGGCGGCGTATGGCGTGCAGCGCGGCGAGTAATTCGCCGCGCTGCGCCGCAGAGAGGCCCCGGAGCATCGCGCCGACCGCATCACTCGAGGCCTGATCGAGTCGAGCGAACAGATGCCTTCCCGCTTCGGTCAGGCTCAGGGGTCGCTGCCGGGCATCATGGTCGGCCCGGCCGCGCTTGAGATGTCGTTGCCGCTCCAGCTTCTTTAACAGTCGACTGAGGTATCCCGGGTCGAGCGACAGGTCACTCGCGATCTGCGTGGCGGTCGGCATCACGCTCGCGCTCCGGGCGAGTTCGTAGAGGACGCGGACCTCGGTCAGCGCGTAGGAACTGTCGAGGAAGCGCTGTTTCAGCAACCCCATCTGATGCGTGTAGAACCGGTTGAACTCCCGAACGGCATCGATCGCCTCCTCGGGACT
>JAKADE010000692.1 GCA_021820785.1 Pseudomonadota bacterium | reverse complement strand
GCGTGAGCTGTTCCGCGGCTGCATGCGCGGGCGGACGCTCTACGTCATTCCGTACTGCATGGGCCCGGTCGACTCCCCGTTGTCGCGCTGCGGCGTGGAGATCACTGACAGCCCCTACGTCGCGATCAACATGCTGATCATGACGCGCGCCGGGCGCTGCGCACTCGAGCGCATCGCGCGCGAGGGCACGTTCGTGCGCGGACTGCACTCGACCGGCGAACTCGACCCGAACCGCCGCTTCATCATGCATTTCCCCGAGGAACTCTCGATCGAGAGCTTCGGCTCCGGCTACGGCGGCAACGCGCTGCTGGGCAAAAAATGCCATGCCCTGCGCATCGCGAGCTGGCAGGCGCGCGAAGAAGGCTGGCTGGCCGAACACATGCTCATCGTCGGCCTGCGCAGCCCGCGCGGGGAGACGCACTACGTCGCGGCGGCCTTCCCCTCGGCCTGCGGCAAGACCAACCTCGCGATGCTGATCCCGCCCGAGAGCATGCCGGGCTGGGAGGTGTTCACCGTCGGGGACGACATCGCCTGGCTGCACCCGGGCCCCGACGGGCGGCTCTGGGCGATCAACCCGGAGGCGGGCTACTTCGGTGTGGTCCCGGGCACGAACCCGCAGACCAACCGCAACGCCTACGAGATGATCCGCCGCGACACGCTGTTCACGAACGTCGCGCTCACCGCCGACAACCGCCCGTGGTGGGAAGGACTCGGCGAGGACACCCCTGCCATCGACTGGCAGGGCCGTCCCTACGAGAGCGCCCGCGGTCCGGCGGCGCACCCGAATTCGCGCTTCACGGTGTCGGCCAAGCGCAACCCGGTGTGCTCCCCGCACATCGATGATCCGCGCGGCGTGCCGATTTCGGCCATCATCTTCGGCGGCCGGCGGCGCGAAGTCGCCCCACTGGTTTACGAAGCGCGCGACTGGGCCCACGGTGTGCTCGTCGGTGCCTCGGTCGCCTCGGAGACGACCGCGGCGGCGGTCGGCCAGGTGGGCGTGGTGCGGCGCGACCCGATGGCCATGCAACCGTTCTGCGGCTACAACTTCGGCGATTACTGGCAGCACTGGCTGCGGGTCGGCGCCAAGCTCAGCCGCGCACCGCGCATTTTCCACGTCAACTGGTTCCGCCGCGGCCCGCAGAACGAGTTCCTCTGGCCGGGCTTCGGGGACAATCTGCGGGTCATCGCCTGGATGCTCGACCGGTGCGCCGAGCGGGCAAACGCCGTCGACGCGCCGATCGGCCGGCTGCCGCGGCCCGAGGACATCAATACCCAGGGCATGACGATCGAGCCGGAGACGCTGCGTGCGCTGCTCTCGGTCGATACGCAGCTGTGGCGCAAGGAGGTTGCCGAGACCCGTGCCTACCTGGAGCGCTTCGGGGCGCGGCTGCCGGCGCAGATGATGACGGAACTGGAGAAGACCGCACAGGCGCTCGGCGCCTGATCGGCGGGCGCCGCCGCGCGGCGGCGGCGCCCTAGTCCTGCTCGCAGACGAAGCGGATGGTCTGGGCCGATTCCGGTTCGGGAATACGCCCGAGACTGATCAGCCCGCCGCCCTTGAGCTGCAGCGAGTCGCGGCGCACGAAGGACTCCTCCCCGCCCGCGTCGCGCACGAACGTGCCGTTCGTGCTGTGGTCGATGAGCGTGAACTTGTGACGCGCGAACTCGATGCGCGCATGCAGCCGTGACACCAGACTGCCTTTGACGATCAGATCATTCTCGTCGGCCCGCCCGATGGTGAGAATGGGCCGCTGCTCATCGATCAGCAGTTCCTGGTCGAGCCACCAGAGGCGCAGGCGCGTGCACTGCCCGCGCTCCGAACCGAGGCCCACGGTGCGCACCATGCTGGTGACGTCATCGGCCTGCCACAGCACCTCGTAGAGCGCCACTTCGTCGCGCTGTCCCTTGATCGGCGCGGTGTCGATCAGCCGGCAGGCCGAGCGCCACGGCCCGTTCAGCTGCGCGACCGTCGCCTCGGTCGTGATGATCTGTCCGGCCTTGGCCTGACTCGTCATCCGGTTGGCGGTATGCACGGTCGCGCCGAACACGTCATGGTGCTCGAGCACCACCGCGCCGAAATGACAGCCGACGCGGATGGCGACCGGCTGGCCGTCGACGCGCAGCTGCGCGTGCGCACCGATCTGCTTTTGCATCAGGGCGGCGGCGTTCAGCGCCTCATCGGCGCTTGGAAAGGTCGCCATGACCTCATCGCCCATGGTCTTGATGACCGTGCCGCCGAACTGCTCGGTCGCCCCGCGCATCACCTCGATGCACATGGACACCATGTCACGGGCGCGCTGATCGCCCATGCGCTCGTAGAGCCGGGTCGATCCGACGACGTCAGCGAACAGGACGGCGAGCTCGACGTCCTTAGCGATTGACTGCTCGGTCAACCGGCCTCCCCCGGAGTTGAATGTTTCGATTGGACATAAGTCCAGGAGTTCATTATACGCGAGCGCGAGCGCTTCGCCATGCGCGAAACGCCTACGCTCAGGCGGCCGAGGCATCCGGTTCGACCGGGTGCATCACGGCAGCGGCGACGCGCCGGATCAGCCCCGCATCCGCGCCACGCTGGCGAGCCCCTTCGCTGAGCACCCGGCGATACTCCCGGGCCCCGGGCTCACCGGTGCACAG
>JAKADE010000691.1 GCA_021820785.1 Pseudomonadota bacterium | reverse complement strand
GGCTCGCCATGAGCCTGCGCGTTGCGATCCTCGCCTCGGAAGCGACCCCGCTGTGCAAGACCGGCGGGCTGGCGGACGTCGCCGGCGCCCTCGCCGAGTGCCTGCACGCCGACGGCCACGACGCCCGCCTGTTCATCCCCGGCTACGCCAGCATCGACCGGTCACGGTTCGTACCGCAGCCCGTCGAGGGGCTGCAGGACGTGGCACTCGAAGTCGGTGCCCACCGCTACGTCTTTTCCGTCGGAATGCTCACGCTGCCCGGCTCCGGGGTGCGCGTCTACCTGATCGACTGCCCGGTGCTCTACGGTCGCCCCACGCTGTACACGGGGGATCCGGATGAGCACCTGCGGTTTCTCGCCTTCACCCGCGCGGCACTCATGACCTGCGCGGCGCTCGGCTGGGCCCCGCAGATCGTGCACTGCAACGACTGGCACACCGCGTTCGCCCCTCTGTTCCTGCGCACGCATTTCGCGCAGGCGCCGGCGTTCGCCGCCGCCCGCACCGTGCTGACCATCCACAACATCGGATACCAGGGCATCTTCTCCGCCGCCGACGCGGGCGACCTCGCGCTCGGCGATCAGGCGTATCTGCTGCATCAGGACGATCTGCGCGCCGGGTTCATCAATCCTCTGCGCCACGGCATTCTCTATGCCGATGCCCTCACCACGGTGAGTCCGACGCATGCGCGCGAGATCTGCTCCGACGAGTACGGCATGGGCTTGCAGGACTCGCTGCGCATGCGCCAGCTCGAACTGACGGGCATTCTCAACGGCGTCGATTACGGTATCTGGGACCCGCGTGTCGATGTGAACCTGCCGCAGCACTTTGATGCCGAACACCTCGCCGTCAAAACTGACCTGAAGCGCGCATTCCTCACGCGCATGGGGTTCACGAGCGACGTGTCGGTACCGCTCGCCGGCATCGTCAGCCGGCTCGCCCGCCAGAAGGGAATCGATCTGATGTTCGAGGCGCTGCCACGAGTCCTCGCCGCACGGGACCTTGCGCTCATCGTGCTCGGCACGGGCGATGCGCCGTACGAGCAATTCTTCCGTGACTTGGCCGATCAGTTCCCCGGCCGGGTCGTCTTTCATCGCGGCTACGACGATGCACTCGCCCATTGGATCGAGGCCGCCTCGGACCTCTTCCTGATGCCCTCACGGTACGAGCCCTGCGGACTGAACCAGATGTACAGTCTGCGCTACGGCACGGTGCCGGTGGTGCGGCGCACCGGGGGACTCGCCGACTCGGTCGAGCATTTCGACCCGGCCACCGGAGCCGGAACGGGCGTCGTGTTCAACGATTTCGACGTCCCGGCGCTCGAGTGGGCGCTGAACACGGCACTCGACTGGTACGCCGAACCGACGCAGTGGCGGCGCATCATGCGCAACGGCATGGCCCAGGACTTTTCCTGGAAGCGCCAGAGTGAACAGTATCTCGAGATCTACCAGAGGCTCCCGACCCGCAAATAGCATGCTCGGGCGTCGCGCAAGCCGCGCGCCCTACAGTCCCTCCTGATCCTGCGTGGGTTTTGAGCCGCGCGTGCTGTACGCCACGAGTTGCTCGATCTGGCGGCGAGGCGCGCCGAGATGACGCAGCGTGTCGGCGAGCAAAAAGGGAAATCGAGTTGGTTCTGCGGGCCGTGCAGAAGCTGCCGACAGAAAATCCTCCGGCACTCGGTGCCCACCGACATCGGCCACAGAGCACCGGCGCCGCCTCGCCAGGCACGGCGTTCCACACCCACAGTTCTTTGCGCTCAGACGGCATGCTTCTTCCTGAGCTTCACGCGTCTCTCACCCAGGTCGAACGTGAGCGCAGCGCCTTCCCGATCGAGGCCCGGATCCGCCAGAAGATCGAATTCACGCTGCAGTCCATAGACCCACAACAGACTCAGATACGCCCCGATGGTGGTGGTCATATTGCCGTGTTCGACCGCATTGATGGTGTCGCGCGAGAATCCGAGCTTTGCCGCCACATCTTCCTGACGCAGTCTGCGTCGCTGGCGCGCCTCCCGAAGCCGGGCACCGAGTGCTTTGAGCTGCGCGGGCACAGTCTCCGGGACAAGATCAAATGACAGCGCGCGGGTCATAACCCGCATTATGCTCTGTAATGCGGGTTAACACCGTCCTGTATTGCAAGGCACTCCTCTCAGGTGACACCTGTTCGACAGGTAGCGGGGAAGCAGGCGCAGACCCCGGGGGCAGGACGGGCTGAGGCCAGCGGGTGCTGCGCAAGCGCCATGGCGTTCGAGGCGCCAGCGGTCGTGCCGGGCGCCCACGAAGGAACCCGCGTCGCATTGAACGACCTCGGACCTCTCATCCCGCCGAATTGCGATCGTCGACGTTGCCGCGAGAGCACCCGAATCCTTCGCACCGTCTCCGGATCCCCACAGGACCCGACCGCCCGAACCCGCATCTATCCGGCGATCACGGCAAATCCCTCGCGCCGAGCCGCCGCACTCAGCCGCTCATCCAGGCACACAAAGTCCAGAGTCGATGCATCGTGCCCAGATGCCACCAGCGCCGAAGCCAATTGCAGACTGTCGGAGGCTCGCAACGGATGCATCCGCAAGAGACGTTCCGCCGTGCGGCGGATCATTTCTGACGGCAGGATCTCATGCCAGGCCCGTGACAACACACG
>JAKADE010000690.1 GCA_021820785.1 Pseudomonadota bacterium | reverse complement strand
CTATACCGGCACGCGCGAGAACGTCGCGGACCTGCTCGCCAGCCCGAATTTCGAGCTGCTGCGTCACGACGTCACCTTCCCGCTGTTCGTCGAGGTCGATGAGATCTACAACCTGGCCTGTCCGGCCTCGCCCGTGCACTACCAGAACAACCCGGTGCAGACCACCAAGACCTCGGTGCACGGCGCGATCAACATGCTCGGGCTCGCCAAGCGCGTGCGGGCGAAGATTCTGCAGGCCTCCACCAGCGAGGTGTATGGCGATCCGACCACGCATCCGCAGACCGAGGAGTATTGGGGCAACGTCAACCCGATCGGGCCGCGCGCCTGCTACGACGAGGGCAAGCGCTGCGCCGAGACGCTGTTCTTCGATTACTACCGGCAGCACCGGCTGCGCATCAAGGTGGCCCGGATCTTCAACACTTACGGGCCGTACATGCATCCCAACGACGGCCGCGTGGTGTCGAACTTCGTGATGCAGGCGCTGCGCGGGGAGCCGATCACGCTGTACGGGGATGGTAGCCAGACCCGCTCGTTCTGCTACGTCTCGGATCTGGTCGAAGGCCTGGTGCGCCTGATGAACTCCCCCGATGAGCTCACCGGACCGATCAACCTCGGCAATCCCAACGAGATGACGGTGCGCGAGATGGCCGAGGTCGTCGTGCGTCAGTGCGGCTCGCGCTCGCGCATCACCTTCGCGCCGCTGCCGGCCGACGATCCGAAGCAGCGCCAGCCGGACATCACCAAGGCGCAGCAACTGCTCGGCTGGCGGCCGACAGTCGCGCTCGCCGACGGGCTGGCCCCGACCATCGAGTATTTCCGCCGCTTCCTGCCGAGTGGCGCGTGAGCTCGCGCCACCGCCGGTCCGGGGTGTGCGCGCCGGGGCGAACATGAGCGCTCTGCCCGGCGCGCCTCGCCTGTTGTTCGTGCCGGTCTCCGGGCCGACCGGGATGGGGGAGTACTTCCAGTCGCTCGCCATCGCCCAGGCCGCGCAGCGCCGCTGGCCGCACGCCGCGATCCACTTCCTCGTCAACCGGAACGCGCCCTATGCGTCGAGCACCCCGTTCGAGGCGACGCTGCTGCCGTCCTCGCCGACGTTTCATACGCCAGAGGTCGTTGCGGCCATCGACACATTCCGGCCGGACGTGGTGGTGTTTGCCAATGCCGGACGCACCGCGCAGTTCCGCGCCGCGCGCGACGTGGGCGCGGCAGTGGTGTTCATCAGCTATCGCCGCCGCAAGCGGCTGAAGGCCGCGCGTCTGCGCTGGATGCGCCTGATCGATGAGCACTGGATCGCCTTTCCTCGCTTCATCTCCGGCGGCCCGGTCCCCTTCGAGCGCTTCAATCGCTGGCTGTGCGGCAAGCCTGCCCCGCGCTACCTCGACATCGTGCTGCCGCCCATGGAAGGCGCGCACGAGGCGCCGCGAGCAGACGCCGCGGCGGCCTCGGGTCCCGTCCTGGTCGTGCCGGGCGGGGGCGCGGCGCCGCCCAATGCCCCGGATGCGCCGTCGCGGTTCCGGTCCGCCGCCGTGCTGCTCGCCGAGTCTGGGGTGCCGACCGTGTACGTCGGACCGGGCGAGGGGCCGCAGCCGCAGGGGCTCTCGACACACCCGTTTCTGCCGCAGCACGAGTTGTTCGCGCTGATGCGCGGGGCGCGTCTCGTGGTGACCAACGGCGGCCAGACGCTGCTGCAGGCAGTGGCCTGCGGCGTGCCGTGCGTCGCGGCACCCATCAATCGGGACCAGCCGATTCGTGTGCGCCGCTGCGCCGAGGCGGGTGTTGCGCTGCCGGCGCGGCTCGATGCCACCGATATCGCGGCGGTCGCGCGCGGTGTGATCGAGGATGAGTCGCAGCGTCAGGCGATGATCGGACACATCGCGGCGCTGTCGCTCGCCGACGGCGCCCAGGTCGCGGTGGATGCGCTGGCGGGGCTGCTCACCCCGCGCCGCGCCGCGGCCTGAGCGGGCGGCCGCAGGCTATTTTTCCGGCGGCGCCGGCGGCGGGGTCATCCCCTCGGGGGTCATGGCGCCGCTCGGGCCAACACTCACCGTCTTGGTGAGCCACCCGTTGATGGTGGCCACTTCGGACGGGGTGAGCGTGCCGGCCGCATACTGCAGCTGGATGATGCTGTTGATGTAGCTGTAGCGGCTGGTGGCGTAGTTGGTCTGTGCGGACACCAGAGAGCTCAACGCATTGAGTACGTCGACCTCGGTCTGGGTGCCGACCTTGTAGCCGGCCTGCGTCGCCTGGAAGGCCGTCTCACTCGAGGTCATCGCCTGGCGCAGCGCGCGTACATTGGCGATTCCGGTGATCACACCGAGGTAGGCGTCGCGGGCCTGCTGGACGGTCGAGCGGGACGCCTGTTCGACGGCATCCTGGGCGGCCATGGCCTGGTACTGGGTCTGGTGGATCCGTGCCTGATCGCCGCCGCCGCTGAACAGCGGCAGCGAGAACTCGATGCCGATCTGCCGGTCGTTGCTGGTCGAGCCGAGGCCGTGGAAATCCTGGCCGAAAATCGTCTGGTTGGTGTTGTCGCTGCTGTAGGAGCGGCTCGCCACCAGGCTGACCGTCGGGATGTCGCTGCCGAATGCGGCGCGCACATTGTCCTGGGCGACATCCGCGGCCAAGCGGCTCGCGATGAGCG
>JAKADE010000689.1 GCA_021820785.1 Pseudomonadota bacterium | reverse complement strand
CCCGTACGAGGTGCAACCGTGTACCCTATGGGCCGTGCAGGAAGTCTCAAGGCTGTGGATGTGTCGCTCATGGCAGTCCGCTGCGCGGGAATTCCTTTGGACATCGTCTCCCGCAACCCGTTCAGTATAACGCTTCGAGGACCATGCACGCTCTGGGGCTGTTGCTCGGCGCTGCCGCGCTCGGTTATGCGCTCACAGCCTGTGTGGCCGTGCTGCGCTCACGCAACATCGCGCCCCTTCCCCCGGCAGCCGGGCGCCCGCCGGTCACCGTGCTGAAGCCGCTCTGCGGGGCCGAACCAGGCCTCGCCGAGGCGCTGCGCAGCCTGTGCGCACAGGACTACCCGCCGCTGCAGATCGTGTTCGGGGTTCAGGATCCCGCCGACCCCGCCCTCGAGGTGGTGCAGGCCCTGCGCGCAGAGTACCCGAACCGGGACATCGCGGTGGTCATCGATGCGACCCGCCACGGCTTCAGCGCCAAGGTCAGCAACCTCATCAACATGATGCGCGTGGCGCGCCACGACTGGCTGATCCTCGCCGACGCCGACGTGCACGTGCCTCCAGGATATCTCGAGGGCGTGTGCGCCCCACTGGCGGACCCGGGCGTCGGGATCGTCACCTGCCCGTACCGGGGCCGCCCGGCCCACACCCGTGGCTGGGCCGGCCTGTGCTCGCGCCTCGGCGCGCTGTTCGTCAACGACTGGTTCATGCCCTCGGTCCGCGTGGCCGCCCTCTTCGGCTCGCGTGACTTTGCCTTTGGCGCAACCATTGCACTGCGCCGCGCCGCGCTCGATGCATTCGGGGGGTTCGCGGCCATTGCCGACCAGTTAGCCGACGATTACCGCATTGGCGAGCTCACGCGCCGCCAGGGCCTGCGCACCGTGCTGTCGCACGTGGTCGTGGACACCGGCATCGACGAGCGCAGCCTGCGCCAGCTCGCCCAGCACGAGACGCGCTGGCTGCGCACCATCCGGGCCGTGCGCCCGGCGGGTTATGCGGCCGCGGGCGTGACCTTCAGCGTGCCCGTGGCGCTGCTCGGCGCGCTGCTCGCCGCCGGCACGCCGGCCGCATTGGGGCTGCTGTTGGCCACCGCGGTGGCGCGGGTAATGCTACATTTCGCAGCCGGCGATCCGCAGCCTGCCGAAGCCGCCGCCTGGAGAGGCCTGTGGCTGCTGCCCGTGAGCGACCTGCTCGGATTTTTGCTGTGGTGCTGGGGATTCGCGGCCCGCGAGGTGCAATGGCGCCAGTCGCGCTACCGGGTGGCGCGCGATGGCTCGGCCCGCCCGATTACTTGAGGACATTACGTCATGATGAGAACCCTGTTCCTGCATCCCCCGTCATTTGATGGATTCGACGGCGGCGCCGGCGCGCGCTACCAGGCCAAGCGGGAGATTCGCTCCTTCTGGTACCCGACGTGGCTCGCGCAACCGGCCGCCCTGGTGCCAGGAAGCCGGCTGCTCGATGCGCCGGCCGACGGGCTCTCGATGGACGAGGTACTGCCGCTCGCGCGCGAATACGACCTCGTCATCATGCACACCAGCTCGCCCTCGTTCCCCACGGACGCGAAGGTGGCCGAGCTGCTGAAAGATCAGAACCCGCGCCTGAAGGTCGGCATGGTCGGGGCGAAGGTGGCGGTCGATCCGGACGGCTCGCTCGGGGCCTCCAGCGCGATCGATTTCGTCGCCCGCGAAGAGTTCGACTACACGTGCCGTGAGGTCGCCGAGGGCCGCCCGTTCGCCGACATCACCGGCCTGTCGTACCGCCGTGACGGCCAGATCGTGCACAACCCGGCGCGCGCCATGATCGAGAACATGGACGATCTGCCCTGGGTGACGCCGGTCTACAAGCGCGACCTGCATATCCCGAATTACTTCATCGGCTACCTGCAGCACCCCTACGTGTCGTTCTACACCGGGCGCGGCTGCCGCTCCAAATGCACCTTCTGCCTGTGGCCGCAGACCGTCGGCGGACACCGCTACCGCGTGCGCAGCGCGCAGAGCGTCATCGACGAGGTGCGCTGGATCCAGGAGAACATGCCGGAGGTGAAGGAGATCTTCTTCGACGACGACACCTTCACCGACTTCCGCCCGCGCGCCGAGGAAATCGCGCGCGGCCTCGGCAAGCTCGGCGTCACCTGGTCGTGCAATGCCAAGGCCAACGTGCCCTACGAGACGCTCAAGATCATGAAGGACAACGGCCTGCGGCTGCTGCTGGTCGGTTACGAGTCCGGCAACGATCAGATCCTGCACAACATCAGGAAGGGCCTGCGCACCGACATCGCGCGCCGCTTCACCCGCGACTGCCGCGAGCTCGGCGTCCAGATCCACGGCACCTTCATCCTCGGTCTGCCGGGGGAGACCAGCGAGACGATCCGCGAGACCATCAAATTCGCGGTCGACATCAACCCCAACACCATCCAGGTGTCGCTCGCGGCGCCCTACCCGGGCACGCAGCTGTACCAGGAAGCGGTGGACAACGGCTGGCTCGCCGCCTACGACAACCTCAACCTGGTGAACGACCGCGGCGTACAGCTCTCCCCGATCAGCTACCCGCACCTGCCGGCCAAAGAGATCTACCACGCGGTCGAGACGTTCTACAAACGCTTCTACTTCCGTCCCGGCAAGATCGCCGAACTCACCGGCGAG
>JAKADE010000688.1 GCA_021820785.1 Pseudomonadota bacterium | reverse complement strand
GGCGCCGCAGGCACTTGCCGAACGCCTCGGCGGCTGGGGCATCGAGGCCGGCGTGCAGGTGGTGGCCTACGACCAGGGCCCCGGAGCGTTCGCCGCGCGACTGTGGTGGCTGCTGCGCTGGCTGGGACACTCGAGCGTGGCGGTGCTCGACGGCGGGTTCGCCGCCTGGCAGGCCGCGCGGCTCGCGCTCGAGACCACCGCGCCCGCACCGCCGCGCGCGCGCCGCTTCGAGGGCCGACCGCACGCCGAGGCGCTCATCGCCACGGCGGAGATCGAACAGCTGCTCAACGCCGGACAGCTCTCGAGCGGCGAGCGCGTCCTGATCGATGCGCGCGGCGCCGACCGCTTCGCCGGCCACAACGAAACGATCGATCCGGTGGCCGGCCACATCCCCGGCGCGCGCAACCATCCCTTCACCGACAACCTCGCCGATGGCCGTTTTCTGCCGGCGGCGGTGCTGCGCGAGCGTTACCTGCACACCCTCGGGGCGCAGCGCCCCGCGCAGGCCGTGTGCATGTGCGGCTCGGGCGTGACCGCCTGTCACACACTGCTCGCGCTCGAGATCGCGGGGCTCACCGGGGCGCGCCTGTACGGCGGCTCGTGGAGCGAGTGGATCCGCAATCCGGCCCGCCCGATCGCGGCCGGCGGCTGAGCGGCGCCGGCGCGGCGGAAAAAAATCGCGCGCAGGACTTTCACTGCAGCGTGATTTTGATATCGTTCGCGCCGAACGCACTCCCGCGCGTCGTACGGAAATCTCCGACGTGGCCGTAGATCCCAAGAGCATCACCAACCCGCAGTACAACCCGACCGCGCCCTGGCGCATCGAGGACTCCCTCGAGCTCTACCACGTCAACGCGTGGGGCAAGGGGTATTTCGGTATCAACGCGGCAGGTCACGTCGTGGTGCGGCCCGATACGCGCGCCGGCAGCGGCAGCGACATCGATCTGTACGAGGTGATCGAGGGGCTGGAGGCCCGGGACCTGACCACCCCGGTGGTGGTGCGTTTCTCGGACATCCTGGCGCACCGCCTGAAGCACCTGCACGATGCATTCGCGCAGGCGATCGCGGAGAACGACTACCAGAACCGCTATGCGGCGGTATTTCCGATCAAGGTGAACCAGCAGCGCCTGGTGGTTGAGGAGGTCTACCGCTACGGGGCGGAGTTCGGCTTCGGACTGGAAGTCGGCTCGAAACCCGAGCTGCTCGCCGTCATGGCCATGACCGAGAACGCGCCCGACCGCCTGATCGTGTGCAACGGCTTCAAGGACGACAGCTACATCGAGGCGGTCACGCTCGCGACCAAGCTCGGCCGGACCATCATTCCGGTGGTGGAGAACTTCGACGAGCTCGCGCTCATTCTCAAGCACGCCGAGAAGTACGGCGTGCGCCCGCGCATCGGCGTGCGCGTGAAGCTCGTGACCGAGGGGTCGGGCAAGTGGCGCGACTCGACGGGCGAGAAATCGAAGTTCGGCCTGTTCATCACCGAGATCCTCGAGCTGGTGCGTGAGCTGAAGGCGCGCGACATGCTCGATTGCCTGCAGCTCGTGCACTGCCATCCGGGCAGCCAGCTGCAGGACATCCGCCGCGTCAAGGACGCGATCAACGAGCTGGCGCACGTCTATGCGGAGCTGAAGCTGATGGGCGCGGGGCTGCAGTACATCGACGTCGGCGGCGGACTCGGCGTCGACTATGACGGCAGCGGCACCAATTACTCCTCGTCGATGAACTACACCCTGAACGAGTACGCGAGCGACGTCGTGTACCGCATCGCGAGCGTCTGCAATGCGCGCGAAGTGCCGCACCCGATGATCATCAGCGAGTCCGGCCGTGCGGTCGCCGCGTACCACAGCGTCCTCATCTTCGACGTGCTCGGCTCTTCGGCGCTCGACAAGTTCCGCGTCACCGGCCGCGAGGTGGAAGACTACGGCGGCCGCGAGGAGATGCCCCAGCCGGTGCTCGACCTGTTCGACGCCTTCAGCTCGGTGAGCCCGCGCCGCCTGGTCGAGTGCTACCACGATGCACTGACCGCCCGCGACCAGGTGCAGCAGATGTTCAACCTCGGGCTGCTGTCGCTCGAGTTCCGCGGCCTCGCCGAGCGCCTGTACTGGGCGACCTGCGCGAAGATCCGCGACGTCTGCCGTCGCCTGGAGCGCGAGCCGGAGGAGCTCGAGGGCCTCGAGTCGATTCTCTCCGACACGTATTTCTGCAACGTGTCGGTCTTCCAGTCCCTGCCGGACAGCTGGGCGATCGATCAGCTCTTTCCGATCATGCCCATCCACCGCCTCGACGAGCGCCCGACCCGCACCGGCGTGCTGGCCGACATCACTTGCGACTCCGACGGCAAGATCGACCACTTCGTGTCGCTGCGCGACGTCAAACACACCCTGGAACTGCACGAGCTGAGGCCGGCACAGAAGTACTACCTCGCCGTGTTCCTGGTCGGCGCCTATCAGGAGACGCTCGGCGACCTGCACAACCTCTTCGGCGACACGCATGTCGTCCACGTGCGCGGGCACGATGAGGGCGGCTGGTGGATCGAGGAAGTCGTCAAGGGCGACACCGCCAACCGGGTGCTCGAGTACATGGAGTACGACGTGGCCGAACTGTCCCCGGCGCTGATGCGTGACTGCGAGCGCGCGATC
>JAKADE010000687.1 GCA_021820785.1 Pseudomonadota bacterium | reverse complement strand
CCGGTCATGGCATTGATGCCGGTGCCCGGAGACGTCGATTGCGTCGTGGCCTCGGAGCTCGCCGAAGCCGGACGGGCTCTGCAGCGCGGACTGATCGACCCGGCGCGCACGACGGTCATTGCCTCCTCTCACCGCACGTATGCGATCGCTGAGAAGAGCGCGATGGGCCAGGGGATCGCCGATGCGCAGGCGCTGAGTAAGCTGCTGAGCGAACAGGCCAAGCGGCTGGTGCTGTTCGACATGAATGAGCTCGCCGAGCGTCACCACAGCGTCATCAGTTCCGTGGTGCTCGGTGCAATTTGCGGCAGCGGTGTGCTGCCGTTCAGTCATGGCGCGTTCGAACAGGCGGTGCGTGCCAGCGGAATCGCCGTCGAGACCAATCTCGCGGCGTTCGAAGATGCGGTGCGGGTGGCGCGTGGCGAGCAGGCGCCGGCCCGACCGGGCGCATCGGATTCCCTCGCGGAACTTCCTCCGCTCCCGGAGCGCGCGGCAACGCCCGCGCTCGAGCCGTTGCTCGCGACGCTGCGGGCACTGCCGTCCTCAGTGCAGCCGTTCGCCTTGGCCGGCGTGCGGCGTGCCTTGGACTACCAGGACCGTGCGTACGCTGCACTTTATCTGCGGCGCGTGGCGCGAATCGTCGCGCTTGAGGCTGCTCAGGACAGCGGATCCTGGGCACTCAGCGAGGCGACAGCCCGTTCGCTCGCGCTGTGGATGACGTTTGAGGACACCATCCGGGTGGCAGATCTGAAGACTCGCGCGGCGCGCTTCGCGCGCGTGCGCACCGAAGTGCGCGCCGGTGCTGAGCAAATCGTCGGCGTGACGGAATTCGTCCATCCGCGCGTGCAGGAGATCGCCGATTCGCTGCCGGCGGGACTCGGCGGCTGGCTCCTGCGCTCACCGCGGGTCGCCGCCCGGCTCGCCCGATTCGCCCGCGGGCGGCGCATCCGCACCAGCTCGCTCAGCGGATTTCTCCTGCTCTATATGCTCGCCGGGCTGCGCCGCTGGCGGCGCGCCACTTTGCGCTACCGCACCGAGGATGGGCGCATCGAGACCTGGCTGGCCACCCTCGAGCGCCTGGTGCCCGAACATCATCCTCTGGCCATCGAACTGGCCCGCGCACAGCGGCTGATCAAGGGCTACGGGGAGACGCACGAGCGTGGCTGGCGCAGCTTCAGCATGCTGTTCGCGCAGATTGATGCGCTCACGACCCGTCCGGACGGTGCTGCAGCGCTCGCGCGCCTCCACACCGCCGCGCTGGCCGACGAGGACGGCGTGGCGTTGGCCAAGGCGTTCACGGAGCTAGGTCTCAAGGGGGCCGCGCCCGCCTGAGGAGACTCGATTAGAACGCGCCGCGCCCGGTGAGTGCGCGCCCGACGGAGAGCTGGTGGATGGTTTCGGTGCCCTCGTAGGTGATGACGCTCTCGAGGTTGAGCATGTGGCGGATGGGAGCGTACTCGGCGCTGATGCCTGCGCCGCCGAGGAGGTCTCTGCAGTCGCGGGCGATGTCGAGGGCGGCGCGGCAGTTGTTCCACTTGGCGAGGGAGACCTGGACGGGGTCGAGGGATCCGAGTTCTTTGAGGTGAGCGAGCTGCAGGGCGAGCATTTGAGCGGTGGTGATTTTGCGGGCCATTTCTGCGAGGCGGACCTGGACGGCCTGGTTGAGGGCGAGGGGGCGGCCGAAGAGGGTTCGGGAGGCGCAGTACTCGAGCAGCTGGGCGAGGCAGGCCTGAGCGGCGCCGATGACGCCCCAGGCGATGCCGTAGCGGGCCTGGGTGAGGCAGGAGAGGGGTCCTTTGAGGCCGATGACGCCTGGCAGGACGTTCTCTTCGGGGACCAGGACGTCATCGAGGAACAGCGCGGAGGTGATGGAGGCGCGCAGGGAGAATTTGCGCTCGATGAGCTGAGCGGAGAAGCCGCGGGTATTTTTTTCGATGAGGAAGCCGCGGATGCCCTCATCGGTCTGGGCCCAGACGAGGGCGAGGTCGGCGATCGAGCCGTTGGTGATCCACATTTTCGAGCCATTGAGGACCCAGTCGCGGCCGCGCTGGCGGGCGTGGGTTTTCATATTGGCGGGGTCAGAGCCGCCGTGTGGTTCGGTGAGGCCGAAGCAGCCGATGAGCTCCCCGCGGGCCATGGGGGGGAGGTATTTGAGCTTTTGGGCCTCGGAGCCGTAGGCGTGGATGGGGAACATGCACAGGGAGGACTGCACGGAGACGAAGCTGCGGATGCCGGAGTCGCCGCGTTCGAGTTCCTGGCAGATCAGGCCGTAGCAGCGGGCATTGAGGCCGGCGCAGCCGTAGCCCTCGAGGGAAGAGCCGAGCAGGCCCAGGGCGGCGAGTTCCGGGACGAGTTCGCGCGGGAAGCGGTGCTCCTCGAAGCACTCGCGGATGATCGGCAGCACACGCTCATCGACGAGCCGTCGCACCGAATCCTGCACCATGCGCTCCTCTTCGGTGAGCGTGCTGCGCAGCGCGAACAGATCAAGGGGGTCGAGGCTGGGGTTTGGCAAAGCAATCCACTCCCGGTAAAACCATGCGGGTCTGCGGCGCATCCGCCGGCGAGGCGAGTGCGGGGCGCGATGATACCCTACTCGGCGGTAGGGTATGACGACGCGGGGATCTGGTTGCCGGGTCTTGCCTTAAAG
>JAKADE010000686.1 GCA_021820785.1 Pseudomonadota bacterium | reverse complement strand
TCACATCCGCTCGAAGAGTGCCGCAATGCCCTGGCCGCCGCCGATACACATGGTCGCCAGTCCGTAGCGGCCGCCGCAGCGGGACAGTTCGTGCAGGAGCTTCGTCACGAGGATCGCGCCCGTTGCCCCGATGGGGTGGCCGAGCGCGATGGCTCCGCCGTTCGGATTGGTCTTGTGGGCGTCAAACCCGAGTTCTGCGGCCACGGCGCACGCCTGGGCCGCGAACGCCTCGTTCGATTCGATCACGTCCAGATCCTCGAGCCGGATCCCGGCGCGCTTCAGCGCCAGGGCGGTGGCCGGGATGGGGCCGGTGCCCATCTGGGCCGGCTCGACGCCCGCATGCGCGTAGGCGAGCAGTCGTCCCATGGGGGCGAGGCCGTGCCGGCGAACCGTCTCGGCACCGGCCAGCACGACGGCCGATGCGCCGTCGTTGATGCCCGAGGCGTTGCCGGCCGTGACCGTCCCGTCCGGGGTGCGGAAGATCGGCCGCAGTCGCGCGAGCTCCGCGGCGCTCAGTTGCGGCCGGACGTGCTCATCGACTGTGAACTCGCCCGTTCCGTGCTGGGTGGCGAGCGGCACCGGCACGATCTGACCCTGAAACCGCCCGAGCGCGAGCGCCTGCGCGGCACGCTGGTGGCTCTCGAGGGCGAGCGCGTCCTGCTGCTCGCGGCTGACACCGAAGCGGGTCGCGACATTCTCCGCGGTGACGCCCATCAGCACGTGCTCGAACGGATCGGTGAGCGCGCCGTTCAAACCATCGATGAGCGCTGCGTCACCGAGTCGCTTGCCCCAGCGCAGCGCCGGTGCCAGAAACGGCGCGCGACTCATGACCTCCGCGCCACCGGCGATGGCCGCGTCACAATCGCCGAGGGCGATGGCCTGGGCCGCCGAAATGATCGCCTGCAATCCGGAGCCGCACAGGCGGTTCACGGTGAGTGCCGGCACTTCGACCGGTAACCCGCCACCGAGCGCCGCGACGCGCGCCAGATAGGCATCGCGCGGCGCGGTGGGGATCACCTGTCCGAACACGACGTGCCCGATCGAGGCCGCCGGCAGGGCGCTGCGCCGCAGCGCCTCGCGCGTCACCAGGGCCGCCAGTTCCCCCGGCTCGCTCTGGCGCAGGGCGCCGCCGAACGACCCGATTGCGGTGCGGACTGCGGAAACGACGAATACCTCCATGATCATCGTCCCCGGCCGGCCGCGGCACGCGCCTGTTCGACCTCGAACTGGTACTGCTCGAACCCGGTGGCCGGCACGCGCTCCTCTGTGCGCTCGCCGAGCGCGGCCCACTGGCGCAGCAGCTCCTCGGCGCTCAGCTGCGCATCCGTCAGGTGAACCCCGCGCGTCATCGTCACGTGCGCACCCTTGAAGCTGCCGGCGCCGGCCAGCACGATCTGCTTGCTCGGGGCAGCCTCGCTCGCGAGTGCCACGACGGCCGGGCTGACTCGCTGCGGCGTGAGGGCCGCCAGATCTTCCTCGGACCACAGACCCGCGGTCATCTGGGTCGCGGCGCTCGGGGCGATGCAATTGACGTGGATGCCGTCGCGCGCCCCCTCGAGCGCCAGCGTCTGCATCAGACCGACGAGGGCCATCTTGGCTGCCGAATAGGCGGCCTGGCCGAAGTTGCCGTACAGTCCCGAGGAGGAAGTGGTGAAGATGATGCGCCCGTAGCCGCGCGCCTTCATGTGCGGCCAGACGGCCTTGGCGCAGTGCACCGATCCCATCACGTGCACGTCCAGCACGAGACGGAAGTCGGCGAGATCCTGCTTCGCGAAAGTCCGGTCGCGCAGGATTCCGGCGTTGTTGACCAGGATGTCGATCCGGCCCCAGCGCTCGAGCACCGCAGCCACCATGGCCTCGACTTCGCTCATCTGCTGAACATTGGCGGTGCTCGAGAGCGCCTCCCCGCCGTGTTGTGCGATCTCGCGGCAGACCTCCTCGGCATTGGCCGCATCGAGATCATTGATCACGACGCGCGCGCCGCTGCGGGCAAGGGCGAGGGCGTGTGCGCGGCCGAGACCGCGGCCCGCGCCGGTGACGATGGCAACCCGTTCTGCAAGTAATCGACTCATAAGTTTCCTCTGGATGCGCAACGTCCGCTCGAACCGGCGCGCCGTGCGCGCCACTCAGTCCGGCGGCTCCAAGGTGTTCCGTGCCGTGCGGCCACCCGCGGGATCGCCGCGGGCCGTACGCAGTCATACACGCTGAATTGAATGAAAATTCCGGGGAAGTGCGGTGCGCGGGGCCGCGTTGCGGCCACCCCGGCATGAGCAGTCGAAGCGGCATCATTCACCGCAGAAATGCACGATTGACGACGGCTCACAGTGCCCCCCACCGAGATGCCTGGTGAAGATATTATTTCGCATGTGAATGAACTTGACAACCGATTCAGTTGCTGAGAGCCTCTGCTCGCCGCCTCATCGGGTGCGGCATAAAAATACGTTGGGGGGTCCGATGAAAATTTCGTCATTCGTGTGCGTTGCGCTGGCGCTCGGCGGCGTAGCTTGCGCCCGGCCCGCGGCAGCGGTCGGCAGCCGGTCTTCAGACGCCGCCGCAGGCGCAGGCACCGATACCAGTGCCCCGCAAGCGCAGCCGGCGCTCGCCGAGGTGATCGTCACGGCTGAGAAGCGAACCACGAATCTGCAGCGCACGGCTAT
>JAKADE010000685.1 GCA_021820785.1 Pseudomonadota bacterium | reverse complement strand
CGACTCACGGCGGCGCAGCGGGCCATTCTCGACTTTCTCAGCAGCTGACGCGCCCCTCAGGTGCGCCGCGGAGCATCCGGCAGCTTCAGGCCGCAGAGCAACTCGCGCAGGCGCCGGCGTGCCGGCCGCGGGTCGCCCGCGAGCCGCTCGATCGCGAGCCGGCAATCGGCCGGCTCATCGATGTCGTAGGAGTCCTCCAGCCGCTCCACGGAGCGGCCGGACTGTCGGCAGACACGCTCAAGTGCAGCACCGAGTACCGCCTCGCTCCAGGGCAGCGCGGCCAGATCCGGCCATCCGGAACGCGATCCCATCAGCGTCACACCGCCATCGGCCGCCGGCATCAAGACGACTTGCGCGCGCTCGAGCGCTGCGGCTGCCGCCGCGAGCTGCAGCGGATGCAGCGACGGCGCATCGCTGCCGATGAACACCACCCGACTGCAGACGCGGTTGCGTACGAGTCCGTCGACCGCCGCGATCCGCTCGCCCAGATTGCCGTCGGGCTGAGGGATGACCTGCGCGCCACGCCCCAACAGCCCGGCCGCCCAGGCGGCATCCTCAACCCGCGCGGGCGAGAGCACCACAGGGCCCGGCCAGGCGGCAGCATCCTCCAGAGCGCACTGCAGCAGCGCTTCGGCAACGGCAAACGCCCGCGCGTCACCCAATACACGCGCCAGACGGCGCTTGCCCTCGCCGGGCGCCGGGCGCCGGCAGAAGAGCACGAGTACGGCGCCATGCGCACGCGCATCATCGATCGTCATACCAGTGCGCGACGCGTCAGTCGGCGTCGCGCGCCATGGCGCGCTGAAACGCGGGCCGATTCACCACACGGTCGACGTATGCGTCGATGACCGCATTGCGTTCCATCAACGGAGTTTCGCGGAACATCGCAAGGGTCGTCCCATACAGCACGTCCGCGGCGGTGAAGCGCTCCCCGAGCAGGTAGGGACCACGCGAGAGCAGCGTGGTCAGGGCCGGGACCGCTTCGTCGACATCGACCCAGCCAGCCGTCCCGCGCGGCACGGCGACGTTGAGGAACTTCGACACGAAGGCCGGCTCGAGCACCCCGCTGTAGTAAGCGAGCCAAGACAGATAGGGCGCACGATCCGGCTCACCGGCCAGCGGTCCGAGCCCGCGGTCGGCAAATCGGTCCGTGAGATACAGCACGATCGCGGAGGACTCGAACACGACGGTGCCGTCGTCACTGATGGCAGGCACTTTGCCGTGCGGGTGCGGGTTGAGCGGATCGACGGCGCCCGATCCGTCGCGCTTGCGCACCGTGACGCGGCGGATCTCGTAGGGCACGCCGAACTCCTCGAGCAGGAAGATGAAGCGCGTCGAGCGTGTCTTGGGGTGGTGAAACAGCGTGATCATGACCGCACCAGAGCTGGCCGCGAGATTGTATAAATATACAGCTCGCTGTGCGTACCGGCAAGCACAGCCCTTGCCGCCGGCCGCCGTCTAGCCGGCCGCCGGCCTGGCGCTGCGCCACAGGGGCGAGTCATCCGGCAGTTCATCGAGGCGCCGCAGGGTGTATTCGTAGCCGGCTTGTACGGCCTGATCGAATGCCCTCCAGTTGAGCATGTCGATGGCGGCGAGCGGCGGACGCAGCAGCAGATCGGTCCGCTCACGCTGCGCAGCCGTCTGCGTCGAGCTATTGACCATCCCGGTGCGCCAGAGGATCTGAAAAATGTTCGGCAGCTGCCGACGCGCCTTGATCCAGCGCATGATCTGCCAGGGCAGCGGCACGTCGATATCGCCGCCATGTGTGGCGAAGGCCCGGTCCGCGCCCGCATCGCAGCCGATCACCGGACCGCGGCCGAGCTCGAGCATGATGTCCACCGGCAGATTGTTCATCGCCCCGCCGTCGACCAGCACCTCTCCGTCCTGCACCACCGGCGGCAGCACGCCGGGCACCGAGACCGAGGCGCGCAGCGCGCGCCACAACTCCCCGCGCCGGTGCACGTGCGTATGACCGGAGGTCAGATTCGCCGAGACACAGAAATACGCGAGCGGCAGATCTTCGATCGCCGTCTCACCGAATGCTTCGAACAGCAGGCGGCTGACCTTGTGGCCCGAGACCAGCGAGACGAACGGCAGCGTGTAATCGCGCAGCGGTCGCGAATCGACAAAGTAGTGACGAAACCGCTCGGTGATCTCCTCGAGGTTCCAGCGCGCCGCGACGCCGGCGGCCAGGATCGCGCCCATGCTGGTGCCGCCCAGCAGATCGATCGGGATCCCCGCCTCCGAGAGCGCCTTGATGGCCCCGATGTGGGCGAAGCCCCGCGCCCCGCCTCCCGAGAGCACGAATCCGACGGCACGCCCCGTGAGCATGCGCGCCAGGCGCCCATAGTCGGCAGCAGACTGCACATGGTGGTGCGGTATCCCGGGCAGGTTCGTCAGCCAGCGCGCCGCCGCCCCGGTCTCGATGCCGCTGTCGTGCGCAAGCACCAGCTCCCAGCGCTGCGGGGTGAGGCTGTGATCGTGCGGCCAGCGCAGCGCGGCCCAGCTGCCGGCGGGACTCTCCGCCCGCGCCAGCAGCAGCAGCGCATCGGCCTGGCGCTCGCAGAGTTTGGTCCAGCGGTTCGGCGTCGGTTCGGCCACGTACACCACGAAATCGTTGGAAGACTCGATGTTGTTGAACCACTGGCTGGTGTGCG
>JAKADE010000684.1 GCA_021820785.1 Pseudomonadota bacterium | reverse complement strand
CGACCAGGACCAGTACTACCTCGCCGCGCAGGCCAATCAGGTCGACCTCGATCCGACCGGATACGTGCTGATCCGTGGCTTCAGCCGGTACTCGCTGTATTTCGGCGGACTGCTGAAGAAGCTCGGCGTGCACGTGCACGTGTTCCGGGTCGGCAAGTACAAGAGCGCGGTGGAGATCTTCACGCGCCAGGACATGTCCAAGGCCGACCGCGCGCAGAGCACCGCCTACCTCGACGCCCAGTGGTCGACGTATCAGCGGGAAGTCGCCGCCGCGCGCGGCCTGCCCGCCGGCGCCATCGCCCAGTACGTCGACACGCTGCCGAAGACGGTCACCGCCGCCGACGGCGATGCGGCCGAAGTGGCGCTCAAGGCGCACCTGGTGAGCGCGCTCATCGACAAGCATCAGTTCGAACAGCGCGTCATCCACCTGGTCGGCGCCGATGCGCACGGCACGTTCAATGCCGTCGGTGCGGGCACCTACGCGAAGCTCGTGCGCAGCGAGCAGGGCGAGCCGGACGCGAACGAGCCGCGCGTCGCGGTGATCGTGGCCGACGGGGACATTCTCGACGGGCGCGAGCCGCCCGGGGCGATCGGCGGGGACTCGCTCTCGCGCCTGATCCGCACCGCGCGCACCAACCGGCACATCAAGGCCGTCGTGCTGCGCATCGACAGCCCGGGCGGCAGCGTCACGGCCGCCGAACAGATCTATCACGCGCTGGTGGCGCTGCGCGCCAGCGGCAAGCCGCTCGTGGTCTCGATGGGGGATTACGCCGCCTCGGGCGGCTACTACATCGCCGCGCCGGCCAACGAGATCTACGCGAGCCCCGCGACGCTCACCGGTTCGATCGGCATCTTCGCGATCATTCCGACATTCAAGCAGGCGCTGACGAAATTCGGCATCGGCAGCGACGGGGTGGGCACCACGCCGCTCGCCGGCCAGATGTCCCCGGGGCAGCCGCTCAGCGCCGAGTCGAAGCTGCTGATCCGCTCGCAGATCAACCGCGGCTACGCGCAGTTCGTTCAGCGCGTCGCCGAGGGCCGTCACCTCACCGACGCCCAGGTCAATGCCATCGGGCAGGGCCACGTGTGGGCGGGGGCCGCGGCGCGGCACATTGGCCTGGTCGATCATCTCGGCACGCTCGAGGACGCCGAGCGCGCCGCGGCGGGCCTGGCGAAGCTCCAGCACTACCGCGTGCAGTTCCTGCACCGGCGCCGCTCCTGGACGCAGCTGCTGCTCGAGCGCGCCCAGGCGCGTGCCGCCTTCGCGGCGGTCTCGCTGTTCGGTCCGAAGGTGAGTCTGCCGGGCTTTGGGGCGCTCACCGGATCGCTCTCGCCCTACGCGCGCGAGCTGCGCGACCTGACGCGCTTCGGGACGCGCGGCAAGCTCTACGCCTACTGCTTCTGCACCCGGCACTGAAGCACGCCCGCGCAGCGCGCGGGCGTGCTGCCGTGGCTCAGAGGGTCTGCCAGTCGAGAATGACCTTGCCGGAGCGGCCCGAGCCCATGATGGAGAAGGCCTCCGGGAATTCCTGGATCGGCAGATGGTGGGTGATGACCGGGGTCAGGTCCAGACCGCTCTGCAGCAGGCTCGCCATCTTGTACCAGGTCTCGAACATCTCCCGGCCGTAGATGCCCTTCAAGGTCAGTCCCTTGAAGATCACCTGGTTCCAGTCGATGGCGGTGTCTTCCGGCGGGATGCCGAGCAGCGCCACCGAACCCCCGTGGTGCATGGTGCGCAGCAGGTCGCGGAACGCCGCCGGATTGCCCGACATCTCCAGGCCGACGTCGAAGCCTTCCTGCATGCCCAGATCCTTCATGGTCTGATCGAGCGTCTCGCGCTGCACGTTGACCGTGCGCGTCGCACCCATCTTCTGCGCGAGCGCGAGCCGGAAGTCGTTCACGTCCGTGATCACGACGTGGCGGGCGCCGACGAATCGGGCGATCGCCACGGCCATCACGCCGATGGGACCTGCGCCGGTGATCAGCACGTCCTCGCCGACCATGTTGAACGACAGCGCGGTGTGCGTCGCGTTGCCGAACGGATCGAGGATCGAGGCGATGTCATCGCTGATCGAGTCCGGCAGCTTGAAGGCGTTGTCGGCCGGGATCGAGAGATACTCGGCGAACGCCCCGGGGCGGTTGACGCCCACGCCGACCGTGTTGCGGCACAGGTGCCGGCGGCCGGCGCGGCAGTTGCGGCAGTGCCCGCAGGTGATGTGCCCTTCGCCGGAGACGCGGTCCCCGACGGCGAGGCCCCGGACCTCCGAGCCGACTTCCACGACGCGGCCGCAGTACTCGTGGCCGACGGCCATGGGCACCGGGATGGTCTTGCGGGCCCAGGCATCCCAGTTGTAGATGTGCATGTCGGTGCCGCAGATCGCGGTCTTGGCGATCTTGATCAGCACGTCGTTCGGTCCGATCTTCGGCTCGGGGATCTCCTCGAGCCAGATGCCGGGTGCGGATTCCTTCTTGACCAGCGCTTTCATGCGATCACTCCGAGTTCACGGCCCACGGCGGCGAAGGCCGCGAGCGCGGTATCCAGGTCGGCGCGCGTGAGCGCGGCGGACATCTGCGTGCGGATGCGCGCCTGGCCCTTGGGCACCACGGGGTAGGAGAAGCCAATGACGTACACACCGTGCGCGAGCAGCCGGTCGGCCA
>JAKADE010000683.1 GCA_021820785.1 Pseudomonadota bacterium | reverse complement strand
ACAGGAGGTCTCCTGGTAAGCCGTCTGTATCGGGTCCTCCTGCGCGATCTGTGGCATTTGCGCGGGCAGGTGCTCGCCACTGCACTGGTGGTTGGCTGCGGGATTGGCGCGTTTATCACGATGCGTGGTACCTACACCTCGCTCGTGCGAGCCCGAGACCATTATTACGCCACCACACATTTTGCCGATGTCTTCGCCCACCTGCGCCGCGCTCCGCTGTCGCTCACCGAACGCCTGCGGGAGATTCCTGGAGTCTCTTTCGTTCAAACGCGGGTCGTCGAGGACGTCACGCTCACGGTTCCCGGTCTCCCGGAACCGGCCACGGGGCGGTTGATCTCCTTGCCGTCCTCGTCCCGCGCCGATGATTCGCTGGATCAATTGCAGCTGACCGCGGGACGCTTTCCCCGCGCCGATAGCGATGCAGAAACAGTGATCAGCGAGACCTTCGCACGGGCCAATGGACTGACGCTCGGGACAAAGATCGGGGCCGTCCTCAATGGGCGGTGGAAGGAACTCAAGGTGGTCGGCTTCGTTCTGTCGCCGGAGTACGTCTATGAGATCGGACCGGCGATGGTTTTCCCCGACAACCGGCGCTTCGGTGTCCTATGGATGAATTCCGATGCGCTGGCCACGGCGTTTCAGATGAAGGGCGCATTCAACGACGTGGCGATCAGCGCGGGCCGATCGGCCTCGCAATCCCAAATCATCGACGTCCTGGATCGTGTCCTGGCCCCTTATGGCGGTACGAGTGCTTATGGCCGCCCGGATCAGTCTTCCAATCGGTTTCTGAGCGATGATCTCGGCGAAATCGAGGTCAACGCGACTTACATTCCCGCGATATTTCTCGCCGTCGCGGTCTTTCTGGTCTATACGCTGCTCGCCCGTCTGATCACGCTCCAGCGCGCTCAGATCGGCTTGCTGAAGTCGTTCGGATTCTCCGACTGGCGTATCGGGATGCATTACATCGAATTCGCGCTCCTCATCGTGCTTTGCGGCCTTCTGATCGGAATCGCGGCAGGCGTGTACTTCGGCGCTTCGTTGCTCGGCGTTTACCGCCAGTACTTTCACTTCCCGGTACTCGCGTACCGCCTCGATCCCAAGATCATCGTTGCGGCCGCATCGGCAGCCGCAGGGGCCGCACTGCTGGGAGCACTCGGTGCGGCGAGCCGCACGGCGTCGCTGAGTCCCGCTGATGCCATGCGCCCCGAATCGCCGCGCGACTTCCGGCCCAGTCTCCTGGACTCACTGGGTGTCACAGGCTGGCTGAGCCCGGTCGGCAAGAGCATACTGCGCAATCTGGCACGCCGTCCCTGGCGCGCCGCACTGTCGACGCTCGGAATCGCGATGGCAGTCGCCACGGTGATCGTCGGTCGCTTCATTTTCGACGCGGTAGATCATCTGATGGCGATCCATTTCGATGCGGCCGAGCGGCAGGACATCACCGTGATCTTCCAGGATCCACGCTCCCGCCGATCCCTCGCGAGTCTGCGCGCAATGCCCGGGGTACTCACCGCAGAGCCGTTCCGCATCCTGCCGGTCAAGCTACGCGTCGGCGCACGCAGCAAGACCGTGACCCTGATCAGCGTGGCGCCAACGACACAGCTGTTTCAGCTCGTCGATGCCAACGGCAGTCGGATCGATCTACCCCCCAAAGGCATCGTCCTTACCGGCAAGCTGGCCAGAATTCTGGCTGCCCATCCCGGGGACACCATCGAAGTCGAACAGCTCGATGGCCACCGGCGTGATTTCCGGGCGCGGATGGTCCGTGTCTCTAATGAGCCGCTCGGCATCACTGCTTATATGGACGGCTCGGCACTTGCCGCCGTACTTGGGGAGGATGCCGCGGTGTCTGGCGCGCGCTTGAGAATCGATACGGCATACGCACCCGAACTCTACGCGACCCTCAAGCGAACCCCGGCCGTTGCGGGCGTAACCATTCGATCCGCCACCGTCCAGTCGATACGGCAGATCTTGAATCGAAGCTTCATCATCATGACGTGGGTCATGACGGGGTTCGGCGTCGTGCTCGTCGTCGGCGTCGTCTACAACAGTGCCCGGATTGCGCTCTCGGAGCGCGGCGCTGAACTGGCCAGTCTGCGCATTCTCGGCTTCACCCGCAGCGAAGTCACTCAGCTGCTGCTCGGAGAACAGGGATTGATCGTACTTGCGGCGATTCCGCTCGGAGGCGCGCTCGGCGCCCTGCTCTGCCGGATGCTGGTACCCGTATTCGATCGGGAACTGTTCCGCCTGCCGTTCGTCTTCACCCGCTCGACGGTCGCATTCGCCGCCCTGATCACACTCGGTGCCGCACTCGTCTCCGCCGTCCTAGTGACCGTGCGCATTGCGGGTCTCGATCTGATTGCCGTATTGAAATCCAGGGAGTAAGCCTTGAAACTTCCGCGCAAGCCGCTGCTCGTCGCCGCCGTGCTCATGGCGGCTCTTGCCACCGGGATTCTGGCGTTGCGCAAGAAGCCCCTCGACGTGGAAGTCGCGCCCGTGCGCATCGCCCCCCTCGAAGTTTCCGTACAGGATCTGGCGGAAACCCGTTCACACGACCGGTATGTCGTTGCAACGCCGGTCGCGGGCCGGCTGCTGCGCGTGCTGCTGCGCGACGGCGATCCGGTCACGGCCGGTGAGCCCGTCGCCACTCTGGCGCCGCTG
>JAKADE010000682.1 GCA_021820785.1 Pseudomonadota bacterium | reverse complement strand
GGCCGCCCGCGAGCGCACCGGCCTGGCGCACCTCGACGCTGTGCGCAAAGCCCAGTCGATGCAGCTCGACGTAGGCGGCGCGCATCTCCGGGGTGATCCAGGTCCCGGGGCTGCGCGCCCGGGGCGCGGCGCAGGCGTCGATGACGGCCTCGAAATCCCGGTTAAAAGAAATGTCCAAGTCCTTGTTCCGCATCGTCTTTGCCAGGCTCCGGTGACGGCGGAACTGCGCCGGGAACAGCACCGTGCGCGGATCGGGGCACCACCAGAGGATCGGCTGGCCGGGCGAATACCAGGGAAAGATCCCGCGCCGGTAGGCTGCCAGCAGCCGCTCGCTCGAGAGATCCCCACCGGCGGCGAGCAGTCCCGGCGGATCCTCCAGCGCCTGCTCGGGCGGCGGGAACCACTCGCGCGAGGCCTGCGGGTCGAGCCAGGTGATGCGCTTCATGGCTCGCCCTTGCGAAAGGGGACGTGCGCGCGGACCTCCCCGACGTAACCGTCGACCCACTCGGCCTCGCGCTCCAGATACTCCCCGATCGCGGCGCGGAAGCGCCGGTCGCGGATCTCGTGCGCCGACCAGGTGAGGGTCGGCTCGAAGCCGCGCGCGACCTTGTGCTCCCCCTGGGTTCCGGGCTCGAAGCGCTCGATGCCCTGTTCGATGCAGAACTCGATGCCCTGGTGATAGCAGGTCTCGAAATGCAGGCTGTGGTAGTCCCCGGCGGCACCCCAGTAGCGGCCCCAGAGCGCCTCGCGCGAGCGGAAGAACACCGCCGCGGCCACCGGGTCGGACCCGTGCACGGCGATCTTCACCATCAGCGCCTCGCCCATCGTGCCGGCGATCTCCTCGAAGAAGGCCCGCGTGAGGTACGGCTCGTGGCCGTGGCGCAGGAACGTCTCACGGTGAAAGGCGTAGACCTGATCGAGCAGCGGCGGCTCGAGCTCGTGGCCGAAGCGGGTGAGGAAGCGAATGCCCGACTCCTCGACGCGGCGGCGCTCGCGGCGTGCCTTCTTGCGCTTCTCGGCGGTGAACCCGCCGAGGTAGTCCTCGAAATCGCGGTAGCCGCGGTTGCGCCAGTGGAACTGGCAGTCGCGCCGCAGCAGCCAGCCGGCCGCGGCGCACGCGGCGCGGTCGGGCTCCTCGAGAAACAGGGCATGGGCCGAAGAGCAGCCGTGCGCCGCGGACAGCTCCGCGAGCGCCTCGAGCAGCCGGGCGCGCACCGCGGGGCCCTGCAGGTCGGCGCGCACCAGCAGCCGCGTGCCGCTCGCCGGGGTGAACGGCACCGCGACGGTGATCTTCGGGTAGTACGGCAGACCGTGGCGTGCGTAGGCCTCGGCCCACGCGAAGTCGAACACGAACTCGCCGAACGAGTTGTCCTTCAGGTAGGCGAGGGCGGCGCCGGCAAGCCCCTGCGCATCGCTCAGGGTCAGCAGGCAGGGCTGCCAGCCGCGCTCGGTGCCGACGCATCCGCCGTGCTCGAGGGCGGCGAGGAATTCATGGCGGATGAAGGGATTGCGCTCCCCGGCCAGCGCGTTCCACGGGCCGGGGGCGATCTGATCGATGCTCGAGTGGACGGCGAGCTTCATCCGCTACGGTGTGTGGCCCGTCTCCAGGGTCTCGAGGTAGCGGTCCGCATCGAGCGCGGCCATGCAGCCGGATCCGGCCGAGGTGATGGCCTGGCGGTAGATCGGATCGGCGACGTCGCCGGCGGCGAACACCCCGGGCACGCTGGTGGCGGTGGCGAAGCCGTCGGTGCCGCTGCGCACCTGCAGGTAGCCGGCCCCATGCATGGCGAGCTGACCGGTGAACAGTCCGGTGTTGGGGGCATGGCCGATCGCGATGAACACGCCGGTGACCGGCAGCTCGCGCAGTGCGCCAGTGTGCACGTGCGCCAGGCGGACGCCGGCGACGCCCTGCGCATCGCCGAGCACCTCATCGACCGAATGGTCCCAGACGAGTGAGACTTTGCCGGCCTCGGCCTGGCGGAACAGCCGGTCCTGCAGGATCTTCTCGGCGCGCAGCCGATCGCGCCGGTGCACCAGCGTGACGTGCTCGGCGATGTGCGAGAGGTACAGCGCCTCCTCGACCGCGGTATTGCCGCCGCCGATCACCGCCACGCGCTGGCCGCGGAAGAAAAAGCCGTCGCAGGTCGCACAGGCGGACACCCCGCGGCCGCGGAACTGCTCCTCGGAGGGCAGGCCGAGGTACTTGGCACTCGCCCCGGTGGCGATGATGAGTGCATCGCAGGTGTACACCCCGGCATCGCCCGTGAGGCGCAGCGGACGGGTGCTCAGGTCGCAGGCGTTGATGTGATCGTTGACGATCTGCGTGCTGAACCGCTCGGCGTGCCGGCGCAGCCGCTGCATCAGATCCGGGCCCTGCAGGCCCTCGACGTCGCCCGGCCAGTTGTCGACGTCGGTGGTGGTCATCAGTTGTCCGCCTTCCTCGACGCCGGTAATCAGCAGCGGGGTGCGGTTGGCGCGGGCGGCATAGACGGCGGCGCTGTAGCCGGCCGGTCCCGAGCCCAGAATGATCAGTCGGCTGTGCCGAGTTTCGCTCATGCGTGTCGTGTCCTGGCGTCTTCACGAAGCCCGCGGCGCACGCGCTCGGCGGCGCGCGGGGCAGGGCGCCCATAGTATCAAGGGTAGCCTGGCGGGACCTGCGCTAAAA
>JAKADE010000681.1 GCA_021820785.1 Pseudomonadota bacterium | reverse complement strand
TGCCCTTCTCGATCAGACAGCCGCGGATGCCCTCATCGGTCTGGGCCCAGACGAGGGCGAGGTCGGCGATCGAGCCGTTGGTGATCCACATTTTCGAGCCGTTGAGGACCCAGTCGCGGCCGCGCTGGCGGGCGTGGGTTTTCATATTGGCGGGGTCTGAGCCGCCGTGCGGTTCGGTGAGGCCGAAGCAGCCGATGAGCTCCCCGCGGGCCATGGGCGGGAGGTATTTGAGCTTTTGGGTCTCGGAGCCGTAGGCATGGATGGGGTACATGCACAGGGAAGACTGCACGGAGACGAAGCTGCGGATGCCGGAGTCGCCGCGCTCCAGTTCCTGGCAGATCAGGCCGTAGCAGCGGGCATTGAGGCCGGCGCAGCCGTAGCCCTCGAGGGAGGAGCCGAGCAGACCCAGGGCGGCGAGTTCCGGGACGAGCTGGCGCGGGAAGCGGTGCTCCTCGAAGCACTCGCGGATGATCGGCAGCACGCGCTCATCGACGAGCCGCCGCACCGAGTCCTGCACCATCCGCTCCTCTTCGGTGAGCGTGCTGCGCAGCGCGAACAGATCAAGGGGGTCGAGGCTGGGGTTTGGCAAAGCAATCCACTCCCGGTAAAAGCATGCGGATCTGCGGTGCATCCGCCGGCGAGGCGAACGCGGGGCGCGATGATACCCTACTCGACGGTAGGCTATGACGCCGCCGGGAATCGGGCGCCAGATTTTACAGAAAATGTTGACGAAACAATGGGTTGCAGTGGTTCCGCGAGCGTTCCCGTCGACGGTCCGATCTGCAGCGGACGCGGCGGGGCCGCGCCGGTGACCGGGGGACGGCGATGACGGGCCGGACCCGGATCGGGGCCGATGGCCGGCGGCGCTGCGGCTGGTGCGCCGCGACCCCCGAGTACACCGCGTACCACGATACGGAGTGGGGCTTCCCGGTGGCCGAGGATCGACGGCTGTTCGAAAAGCTCAGTCTCGAGGGGTTCCAGGCGGGCCTGAGCTGGCGGACCATTCTCGCCAAGCGTGAGCACTTCCGCACGGTGTTTCATCACTTCGACATCGAGCGGCTCGCCCGGTTTGGTGCGCGGGACGTCGAGCGGCTGCTGCAGGACCCCGGCATCGTGCGCCACCGCGGCAAAATCGAAGCGGTCATCCACAACGCCCGCCGTGCGCGCGAGCTGATCGGCCGCGAAGGCTCTCTGGCCGCATTTGTCTGGCGCTACCGTCCGGATCACGCCCGGCGCGGCCCGAGCACGGCCGCGACCTCCCCGGAATCCGTGGCACTTTCGAAGGATCTGAAGCGCCTGGGCTGGCGGTTCGTGGGCCCGACCACGATGTACGCCTTCATGCAGGCCATGGGACTGGTGAACGACCATGCCACGGCGTGCGTGATCCGGGCCGAAGCCGAGCGAGCCCGGACAGTGTTCGAACCGCCGGCGCCAGCGCGCCGGCCTGCCCGGCGGGGCACCTAGGGGCCCGAAGAGCCGGGCCCGCGACTCTGGGCGCGCCGGATCGCGACGCCCGCGTGTCTCGCCTGCACCGCCGATTGCGTCCGGTGCCAACAGTATGATTGTTGGCGAATGGCCGATCGTGCTGACGTTCCAGGACGTGCGCACGCCAACCCGACTGACCGCGTCCTCCGGCACCGGCGTCGGCGGCGCGGCGGTGCCTGACATGCCCGATGGCATGGGGCAGGAGTGGTGCGCCGCGTTCCTGACGCTCGGCAGTTGCCTGGCGGCGACGCGCACTGCCTGAGCATCGTCGGGCCATCCTTACGCGCCCGCCCGGTTCTCTCGCAAGAGAGAGGTCCCGGCGCGCCGGTTGGATAACACTGTGTCCATCGTATGCAGCACTCAGACTGCGGTTTGGCCGTGGTTGCGGCGCCGGATGCGCCGCTTGTGACGTGTGAATGACCGTTTTGTGTCACTGACGTGAAAAATTATCAACGTCGCCCGTGACTTCGTTCGCTTGATTGCGCGGATTGATTTGCTAACGTGCGTCCAGACGATGGACGCTCTGGTGCCCGTGTCGCGGCGGGCCGTCATCAGGAGTTGACTGCATATGCTGCCGACGATGAACAGACACTTCATGCTGGCGTCCGACTTCGATCAGACGCTGAGTTTCAACGATTCCGGATTCGTGCTCGCCGAGCTGCTCGGCGTAAGGGATTTCGAGGCAAAGGTTGCGGGACTGGCGCGCAGCAACCTGGTCCAGCAGGGCGGAGAGCTCGCCTACCTGATCCGCCACGATCCGGACTTTCGCGGCGTCCGCCGCGAGCACCTGATCGAGGCGGGCCGGCGCGTACGGCTGAAGAATGCGCTGCCGGCGCTGGTCAGCGTGCTCGGCCAGGGAGTCGGTGCCGACCGGTTCTCGTTCTTCGTGGTTTCGGCGGCGCCGCGCGAAGTGGTGGTGTCGGCGCTCTCGGGTATCGTGCCGCCAGATCACATTCACGGCACCGAATTCGAATACGACGCGGCGTCCGGAGAGGTCAGCAGCATCCGCCGGGTGGTGGCCGGCTACGGCAAGGTGGCCGTGCTCGATGAACTCAGTCGCGAACACGACATTCACACGGACCGGATCGTCTACGTGGGTGACGGCAGTTCCGACGTGCACGTCATGCTGCACGTCAACAACGGCGATGGCTTCACCATCGCGGTGTCGGAGAACCGGCAGC
>JAKADE010000035.1 GCA_021820785.1 Pseudomonadota bacterium | reverse complement strand
CCTGTCCGACATCCAGCATCACACGCGGTTACAAAGCCCGGACCAGGTGATCGCCTGCCTCTCGCTCATCGACGAGGCGCTGCACCGTGTGCGCGGCGCAGCCGATACGTCCTTCTACGGTCTGGATGGCGATTACTGTTTCATCGCTGCCCCGACCCAGCAGAATATCCGTCAGCTCTGGTTCGAACTGATCGGACGCGGCGAGGCGGCGGGCCTGGCGCCATCCGCCCCGGGGGACGGGGCGCTCGAGCCGGATCCCCTGAAGCCCCTTGAGCGAGCCGGAGCACCGCTGAGCGCCGTACCTGCCCCGTCTCCGACATAGCACGACGCGCGCGGCGCCGAAGACGAACGACCGGTGGTGTGCAGTGCCGCGACGCTGGGCGCTGGCCGGCGCGCGTGCCCGGCATCCGCATCATTCCGAATGGGCGCACCGCCGCGGATGGCGCGTAATGACTGGCGTGTTGTACCGCGTATCCCCTCACCCGCACGCAACCGCCGCAGCGCAGGTGTCGATCCGGAGCCGCGGCCGACTCCCCGCAGCCCGTCCGGCCTCGATCCCGCCGGATCGTGTGCCAGGAGTCACTGCGCGGATGAGCGTGCCATATCCGGCAGGACAGTGGGCCAGCGGACCGCGCGGCACGGCATGCCACAGATGCACCGGCACGAGTCGTGAGCCACGAACGTGAGCACCGCGCTCCCGGATAACCCTGCTGCCCCGAGGCCACCGGACCCAAGCTCGCCATCCGGCGACCCGCCGCCCCGCGGGTTCGATCAAAGCCTCGCGGAGGTTGCCGCGGCACTGACGACGTCCCCGGCCGGCCTCAGCGCCGACGAAGCTGCGGTGCGGCTGCGAAAGTTCGGCCCGAACACCCTCATCGAACCCCCTCGACGCTCGCCGATGGCGATGGTTGCCGCACAGTTCGCGGACCTGACGACCCTGGTGCTGATCGGTGCGGCGGTGCTCTCCGCATTCATCGGCGAACCCTCGGACGTGGTCGTGATCCTCATCGTGGTGCTGATCAATGCCGCCCTCGGTGCGTATCAGGAACTGCGGGCCGAACGGGCCATGGCCGCACTGAAGGCCATCTCGGCGCCCAACAGCAAAGTGCTGCGTAACGGCAAGCCGTACGTCGTGCCGTCCGCCACGCTCGTCCCGGGTGACCTCGTCATCCTCGAAGCCGGCGACATCGTGCCGGCCGATCTGCGTATCCGCGAGAGCGCCGGACTGCGTGTGAATGAAGCTGCGCTCACCGGGGAATCCGTTCCGGTCGATAAGACCCTCGCACCGCTCGGCGCGCAGGTCACGCTCGCAGAGCGGACGAACATGGCCTTCAAGGGAACGACGGTGACCGCCGGGCGTGCGCTCGGCTGGGTGGTGGCGAGCGGCATGCGCACCGAACTCGGGCACATCGCCTCGCTATTGATCGAACATCAGCGGCCCCGCACGCCCCTGCAACGGCGTCTGGAGCGTCTCGGACGGCATCTGGCCGCGCTGGTCGCCGTGATCTGCGCGCTCGTCTTCGTCACCGGCATTCTGCGCGGGGAGCCGGCGATGCCGATGCTCCTGACCGCCCTCAGTCTGGCGGTGGCCGCCATTCCCGAGGCCTTGCCGGCGGTGGTGAGCATCGCATTGGCGCTCGGTGCACGCCGCATGGCCGCCAACCGCGCGCTGGTACGCCAGCTGCCGGCGGTGGAGACGCTCGGTTCGGTGACTTACATCTGCTCCGACAAGACCGGCACGCTCACCACGAACGAGATGCGCGTCGACGCCTACTACTGCGACGGCTCCGAGCACACCGGCGTCGGTACCGGGCGCACCTGGGAACGCCTGCTTCTGGCGATGGCGATCAGCCACGACGCCGACGTTGATTCCACCGACACACCGCACGGTGATCCCACGGAGGTCGCGCTCCTGAGGGCCGCGATGCAGCACGGACTGCGGCGGGACGCCGCAGCCAGAACCGCCCCGCGCGTGGCCGAGATCCCCTTTGATGCGCACCGCAAACGGACCAGCACCGTGCATCAGTGCACCGACGGGCGGATTCTCTCGATCACCAAAGGCGCCGCAGAATCCGTCATTGCGCTGTGCGACACGGAGAGCCGGGACGGGGCGAGCGTGCCGATTCGCTGCGAGCAGCTGCTTCTGGCGGCCGAGCGCATGGCCGGCGCCGGTCTTCGCGTGCTCGCCTTTGCGCAGCGCCGCTGGACGCATCCGCCGGCGCCCGACCCCGAGACCCTCGAATCCCACCTCGAATTCCTGGCACTGGTCGGGATGCTCGATCCACCGCGCGCCGAAGTACCGGCAGCTGTGGCGGCGTGTCGCGACGCGGGCATCGTGCCGGTCATGATCACCGGCGATCACCCGGCGACCGCGCGGGCCATCGCACAGCGGATCGGACTGCTGGCCGAGGGCGGCACCGTACTCACTGGGGTGCAGCTCGAGGCCACGGGCGACGCCGCGCTCCGGGAGCTGGTCCGCACCGTACAGGTCTACGCGCGCATCGCTCCTGAGCAGAAAGTCCGGCTCGTCAATGCGCTGCAACGCGACGGCCAGATCGTCGCCATGACCGGCGATGGCGTCAACGACGGACCGGCCCTGCAGCGAGCCGACATCGGGGTCGCCATGGGCGTCACGGGTACCGACGTGGCCCGGGAAGCCAGCGCCGTGGTGTTGCTCGATGACAACTTCGCCACCATCGTCGGGGCGGTGCGGGAAGGACGGCGGATCTACGACAACCTGCGCAAGTTCGTGCGCTACATCCTGACGACGAATTCCGGCGAAGTATGGACCATCTTTCTCGCTCCGTTCCTCGGCCTCCCGGTCCCGCTGCTGCCGATTCAGATCCTGTGGATCAACCTGGTCACCGATAGCCTTCCCGGCATTGCCCTCACCGCCGAGCCTGCAGAGGCAGATCTCATGAGGCGCCCTCCGCGTGCGCCGACCGAGAGCCTGTTCGCTCGCGGACTCGGCCTGCATGCGCTCATCATCGGCGTGCTCATGGCCGGACTGGCACTCGCGACCCAGGCCTGGATGCTGAAGAGTGGCTCGAGCGTCTGGCGGACCGCCGTCTTCACCACCCTGTGCTTCACTCAGATCGGACACGTGCTCGCCATTCGCTCCGAGCGCACCTCCCTGTTCGCACTACGGCTGCTCGACAACGTGCCCCTGCTGCTCGCGGTATCGCTCGCCGCAGCGCTTCAGTTGCTGGTCGTGTACGTGCCGGCGCTGCATCCGCTGTTCGGCACCGAGTCGCTGAGCGTCGCGCAGCTCGGCGGGTGTGTCGGCGCAGGGCTGCTGGTTCTGGCGGCCGTGGAACTGGAGAAGATGTTCCGCCGGCACCGAGAGCCCGTCCCGGAGCCTTGATGTGCGCCGTGGCGCGCACCGGTGCCCCTTCCTCCAGACCGCCGCGCCAGCGGTCCGTGGCCCCGGGGGGGCAGCGCTCAGTGGCGGTGCATGGCAGGCGCGGTGGCCATCAGCACCTCCGTGCTGAGATGCGTACCGTAGGTCACTTGATGCGGCACGCAGGTTGATTCGTAGCGAACATTGCGCGTCGTGAACAGCGGCAGGAAGGTCTCCTTGAACTGTTCGATCAGTTCGCAGTTTCCCTGATCCTGGAGACTGGAGTTGCTCGCCAGGAGCACCACGTTCTGCCAATGCGCCTCGACCACGGGCCCGGCGGCCTTGCCGTGCGCCGAGGACGCCGGCACCAGTACCTGCATCCTCACCTGCACGCCGGGAAAGGTCTCCACGCCAGAGCCGCGCACACACCCGTATTCGTACACCTTCAAATCGCGTGCGCCGAGCTTCTGCAGCATCCGTTCGACCTCCTCGCGCAGGCCGCCGCACGAGTAGTAGGTCGTGAAACCCTGGTAGATGAAGCGGACATGACGGTTCATCCAGACGGCCTGAACGGCCCCTTGTGCCGCGGCCACCAGCGGGAGCGCACCCAGGAGTGCACCGGCGGTCACGATTGTCAGTCGGGAAAGAATCTTCGCGCGCATGACACGTTCTCCTGAAGAGATTGCCCGTCATTCACCGCACGGCCGGGCCGCGTCGGGGGATCTTAAGCGTACACGCTATCGCCGACCGCCCAACGGTGCAAGCCGGTCCAGTCCTCGCTCCGGCACGGCCGACCGCCTGCGCAGCGCCGGGGCGCTGACGCTCCGGCGGCGACGCAGCGCAACGGCACAGTTGAGGCTACAGGCCGGTGCGCCACGAGACCCAGAAGCCCGCAAGCGGCGATCCGTGGGTAGTTTTCCTGATGCGCGCCGGCCGCAGGCGGATTACCGTCGGTTCATCGATGCGGGCTGCGCAGAGTGTGCGGATGAAACGCCTCTACTTCCTCTCTCCGGATGTCGAGACCACGCGCCGGGCAGTCGCGGCGCTGCGGCGCACCGGCGTCGGTGACCCGAATCTCATGGTCATCGCCCGCCATGACATTGCGCTGGAGGATCTTCCGCCGGCGGGCGTCGACCGGACCGACGCGCTACCCGGGCTCACCCGAGGTCTCGCCGCTGGCGGGGCACTCGGCGCCCTCGCGGGACTCGTGGTTCTGACTTTCGAGGATCTCGGCTTCGCGCTCGGCGGTGGTGCGATCGCGCTCTTTGCCTTGCTCGGCGCCAGCGTGAGCGGCTTGATGACCCTCCTCGGCGGCGCGTCCGTGCCGAGTTCCCACCTGCAGAAGTTTCACACCGCCATCGAAAAGGACGGCAAGGTACTTCTCATGGTCGACGTGCGCGACGAGCGTGTCGAGGACATCAAGACGCTCGTGGCGCGCGAGAGTCCGGCCACGGAATTCGTCGGCATCGAGTCGGGCGCACCCCTCGTTCCCCCGTGAGCGATGAACGGCGGCTGCCCGAGACCGGCCGAGTGCACTACGCCGCATCTCGGTCATCCGCGCTCCTTTCGACCCCGTCCTCGTGCCTGCGGAGCTAACCCATGAGTGCTCCACACGCGCAGCCTCGCCCATCCGCAGAGCGCCGCCCGCCTGCTGCGCATGGCACATTGTGCTCCCCGCGCGCGCTCGTCCAGGATCCTCACCTGACGCAGTCCCAGAAGCTGTACCTCCTGTATCTATGGGCCCATGACACTGCCGAGCTCGACGTTGCCACCGAGCAGGGCATGCCCGGCTAGCGTGCGACCGCCTCGCCGGCCGACAGGTCCCCCCGATGCGTTCCATCCTGCTCAATGCGCTCATCCAACACGGCATGACACTGCCGGTTGTACTCTTCGTGCTGATGGGACTGCTGGTCTACCGCAGCGGCTCACGACTCGTTCATCACGCGGACACTCTGGCAGGCGCAAGCGTCCTGGGCCGTCTCTGGATCGGCATGCTGCTGCTTGCCGCCAGTACGTCGCTGCCGGAGCTCATCACCGATGTCTACTCCAGCGCCCTGCGCACGCCAAACCTCGGCATCGGCGATCTCGTCGGCTCATCGCTCGCGAACATGTCGATCATGGCGACGCTCGACCTCGTCTATGTTCGCCGTCGGATCTTCGATGACATCTCGCGTGAACACATCATGGTCGGAGCATTGGCCATCCTGCTCGCGGCAATCGCCGGTGCCGCCATCGCCTCACACGGTTGGCGCGCGATCGGCGGGATCGACGCGAGCAGCATCGTGATCGTACTGCTGTATCTGATCGGGATGCGGGCCGTACGGGCGGAGCAGCCGGCGGCGGCGCCCCCCGAACAACTCCCGCTCGGCACCACTCGCCACGTCGTACTGCGAAAGGCGATAGTGGGCTTTTCCCTGAGCGCGGCCGCCCTCGCGCTCAGCGCACCGGTCCTCGTGCTCGCCGCAGAAGGCATCTCGCGAACCAGCGGCCTCGGTGAAACCTTCGTTGGCACCGTCCTGGTGGGTCTGACCACCTCACTTCCCGAAGGAGTCGCAACCTTCGCGGCGGTCCGATTGGGTGCGACGGACCTGGCCGTCGCGAATCTGTTCGGCAGCAATGCGTTCAACATGTGCATTTTTCTGCCCATGGATCTCGCCTCCCCCACAGGATCCGTTCTAGTCCACGCCGCTGCGCAGAACGTCGTCGGCTTGCTGCTCGCCATTGCCGCCACCGCACTCGCCGTCATGCGTCTGCTGACGCCGCGGGGCAAGACAGTAGGCCTCTGGCGACCGGAGAGCTTATTGATCCTCGCGGCCTACGGAGGGGCAATCTGGCTTCTTCGTTGACCGCGACGCATCATGCACGCGCGGTCGGCACACCTCCAGAGCCTGCGACAGCGCTTGGGGTTCGGAATACTCCTATTTACCGCCGCGCCCTGCCCTCTACCATGTCCGCAGTTGCGTACGTTCGTGACCGTCCGAAGAGGTGTCGCCATGATGAGCTCTCATCCCCGGCTGACCGCTGTCGTCGCTGCCCTTGCGGCCGGCATGTGGTTCTCGTCCATCGCACAGGCCGACACTGACATGAACGCCATCGTCGTCTCCGCCGGCGTCCTGACCACCGAGACCGTTGGCCACTCCGCCATCGGCGCGCCCATGGAACGAGTGACTCTGACGCATCACGTCAGTTATGCCGACCTTGATCTGGAGAGCCACGCAGGCGTTCTGGCACTCGAACAGCGCGTCAAAGATGTCGCGCGTCTGGCGTGCGAACAACTCGACAAGCTGTATCCATTGGAAGAGAAGAACGCCCCGGAGTGCATCGCCGACGCCGTCGCGCAGGCAAGCGGTCAGGTTGAACAGGCCATCGCTGCGGCGCAGCGCAAGCCCGAATCCGAATGACGCGAACGCCACGGCGTAACTCGCATGATTCGCGGCAGTTGCGCCGACGCTCGCATGGCGGCGCGAAGGCGGCTGCGCACAGAGGCATTCGGCGACGCACAGGCACGCCCGCCGCACGCCTTCGGCGGCGTGCGGCGTTCCGAGCGACACGGCACTTCGGCTCGGTTGACCCTGCGGACCCGGGACCGTCTGAGCACCGGAGGCGCTCGGCGTCCCGCCGCGTCCCACTTCGCATCGCGCTCAGCACGGCCGGACGCGGCGATGAACATCTGGATGGCCAGATCCGGCACCGGAAGGCCCGGGAACTCCTTGGCGCCCAGACTTGACGCAGCGCTCGGCTGTTCCTGACAACACACGCAGAGTCTCGGTCGCGAACGACCTTCCATCCGGTTCGCGCTCCCAGCGCTCGGACGGGCCTCGCGCAGCCACACCGAACGGCGTCTCGGATCCGCTCGTCGCGTCCGGCCTGCCCGGCGGTAGTGGCACATCAGCTGACTGATATTGGATAGCGCCCCGCGAATCGACGCACGTCCCGGGTCGGATCATCTTTGACCGGCGGACGTCCCGCTGCGCGGTGATGTGAACAGCCGGGGTTGCTCCCGTCCTCGTTCGCTTCATCGTTCAGAGAATTGGTTGCCGTCGATCAGGTGACAGCACTGGCTGAGTCCCAGGAAATATATCCTGAGAGTTTCCTGACGGGAAACGACCTCGCCGCGTCAGTGTCTGTCTCAAAGAGAATTTTGGAGTGGGAAGCGAGACTCGAGCTCGCACTCCATCTCCTTGATTCCGCGCGGAATTTCGCCAGTGTGGAACCGTCGATGTACTGAATTCGGTACCACTTGTGCTTGGCTGGCAATGGACTTCCGCGGCCCACAGTGGATGTTAATGGTGGCGCACCCGGTTGCCCCATTTGATGCTCGGGCCGCGGGGCCATTACAGTCGGCGTAGCCGCAGGCGATGCCGAACAGCCGCTGGCGCACCAGCCCCTGATCGCCGGTGGGCGCCACGTACCGCAGAGTCACGCTGACGGAGAGGGCCTCCTGCTTCACCGTGACAATGGTCCAGAGCCGCGGATCGACGCCCTGCTTGCGGCCGTGGCCGCAGTGCGCGCTCACCGCAAAGCCCAGGAACTCGTCGCACACGACACCTAAGTCTGAGCTCGAACCGTTCCATCAGAGCGGTGCTGCCAATGCGGTATGAACGAGAGGATGTCCGCGTTGATCACAGCGGCGTGCGTAGTGCCCGTAGTCAGCGCGCCACCCGTCCTGCGAATCCGTCACCAGGGTACGCAGGTCCGTCTTCAGTCCCTCGTACTCGAGTTCGTTGAACTCCGCGCCGCGTAGTTGAATTCCTCACCCATGAAATCGCAAACGGAAGAATCCCGGTGCAGGGCGACGAGGTTCAGCTGGTCCGATCATAGATCCCGGTTCGAACTCGCACGAACTGCATGTGCCGCCCGGCATTCGCCGGTCGCGTTCGAGTGATCTGCTGACGTTTCTTGATCGCTTGCGCCCTCTTTTGAGAGGCGGCCTAAACATTCGAGTGATGCGCGACCCGTTGGGCTTTAGTATCCGGCGGCTTCGAGGATCAGCTTCGTTATTTCCTCAGGATGGGAAATAAGCGACAGATGGCTTGATTCGACTTCGATCGTCTTTGCGCCCATTCGCTTGGCCATGAAACGCTCCAGATCCGGATTGATCGTGCGATCTTCCGTGGAGACGGCATAGAAGCTCGGCTTCGAACGCCACGCTGCCCGCGTGGTCCTGCCGGTGAGCAGTGCCTTCTGGAACGACTCCTGCACCGCGAAAAGCACCTTGGCCTTGGCTGTCGGCAGGTCGCCGGCAAAATCGCGCAGGAAGGCAACCTCGGTAAGGCGCCCTTCGTCACCGTCGAAGACGATGCCCAAAGACGCTGGTGGCGTTGGAAAGGTCTTGGCCAGGGCGGCGTAGTCCTCACCCGCATCCGGTGCTCGTGCTGCCACATAGACAAGGGACGAGACTTTGGGATGCACGCCTACCTCAGTGATGATCATGCCGGCAAAGGAATGCCCGACGAGAACCGTCGGGCCATCCTGCCGATCGAGCACACGCTCTACCGAGGAAACTGACTCCGGTAACGTCGTCAGCGGATTTTGCACAGCCGTAACATTGAGCGCCGTCTCTTGCAGACGCGCGATCACTTCGGACCAGCATGATCCGTCGGCAAACAACCCATGCACCAGGACGACGTTACGCACCTTTGGCAGGGCGAACATTGCCGCAACGCCGCGGGTGGAAACCAGCGAAGCGGCAACAACGGCGATTGCGGTGGCAGAGAAGGTACGCCTGTTCATCATCATGATCCCCTTGGCGATGCGCCTGCGGACGAGTGAGCCCCCCCGGGACAGGGGGAACCCACCATCATTGCAGCCTCAGGCGCGGATGAACGCGAGGAGGTCCTGGTTAATTACATCGGCGTGTGTGGTCATCATGCCGTGGGGAAAACCGGGATAAATCTTCAGCGTGCTGTTCCTCAGGAGATTCGCCGACGGCAGCGCTGCGTCCCTGTAGGGGACGATCTGGTCGTCGTCGCCTTGCAACACGAGCGTCGGCACTTCGATGCTCTTGAGGTCTTCGGTGAGGTCGGTCTCCGAGAACGCCTTGATGCCATCGTATTGGGCCTTCGCGCCGCCCATCATGCCCTGGCGCCACCAGTTCTGAATCACTCCTTCGAGCGGCTTCGCCCCCGGACGATTGAAACCGTAGAACGGACCGGCCGGAACGTCGCGGTAGAATTGCGCCCGGTTGGCCGCCAGGCCCGCGCGCAGCCCGTCGAATGCCTCGATGGGGAGGCCGTCAGGATTCCCGGGAGTCTTCAGCATAAGCGGTGTGACGGCGGAAATCAGCACTGCCTTGGCGACACGCCCTTTGCCGTACCGCGCGACGTAGCGCGCCACTTCACCGCCGCCGGTCGAATGGCCGATATGTACTGCGTTTCGAAGGGCCAGGTGATCCACCACCGCCGCTGCGTCGGCCGCGTAGTGGTCCATATCGTGTCCATCCGACACCTGGCTCGAGCGCCCATGCCCGCGTCGGTCGATCCCGATTACCCGATAGCCGTGCTGAAGGAAGAACAGCATCTGCGCATCCCAATCATCGGAGCTCAGCGGCCAGCCATGATGAAAGACAATAGGCTGACCGTGTCCCCAATCCTTGTAGAAGATATGGACATCGTCTTTGGTGGTGATCGTGCTCATGGCGTTCGTTCCTCTGCCTCGGTGATAAGTTGAAGTTCTCGCGCTCGCCCGTCCGGCGAGGCGTGCGGGTAAAACACTGGCTGCGGCAACCGCGGCGCTACCGGTCATTACGTCGCGACGGGAAACGCCGGCGGCGTAACGTGGGCCGGTAGTGGCCCGCATACCTATGCCTTTTCGGGCCAAACGTGTGAGTGCGGTCGATGGCGCTGACTCCCGCGTCGTATCGTGACGAGACGTTTAGTTGCGCTCGCTCATGTCCTCCTCCGGATGCTCTGAGAAGACTGTTCGCTCGGATCGGCACGGCAGAGGATCACACGACGGCGATCTGGTTGCATGTCAAGACGCGTAAGACAGCGCAAAGTGCTGTAAACCGAGCAGCCCAGATGATCGAGCGTGCGGTAGTGCGACCGAAGCAACCGCACCTGTTTGACGTACACCGTGGCGCCATGTTCCTGAACTGCGCAATGGGCCTTCAAAACACTTACGGCACTCGCATCAGATGCCGGATTGATTGCGCAAAATGATGAGCTGAACGATTTTGTCGCCGCAGGACGAGAAATATAAGACGAGGACAAGAGGGTTCGGTAGCCCGCGCTTGTCGAACAACCCGTCTACATGGGTCGTCACGATTGAATGCCCGTAGTGCCGTACCGTTTTGACGACCTTCAGCGTCAACCGCTCGCCGATCACGTCGCGGGCCGCCCAAGCGGCGATCGCAGCCTTGCCCCAATAGTCAACAAGCTGATCGTTGACCAGGGCGTCATCAGCGAACGTCTCCAGCAGCGCGTCGATATCGCAAAGGTTACCTGCCCGAATGTAGGCGGCCACCGGTGGCGGGAGACCGGCGACCATCTCATCATCGGCAGCCGGACGCACCGCGGAGTCTCGCTGCTCGTCAGCCACTGACCTGTCCTCGTTGAGCCCTGCCGAATTCTTGCCCGAACCGGGTATGGCGCGCGCGTTACCTGGCGTTAAATGCCGTTATCGCCGGGTCCGCCCCCTCCGCGCGCGTATCGAGAACGGTGACGCGCAACCCGATTTCCGCCAGGATCTGATCTGCGAGCATCCAGTCCGCGATCGGGAATCCCTGCCCAATTCGCCCCTAGCGGGTCTCCAGGAGATCCTTTCCGGCAAGCTGCAGATTCCAAGAGTGCGCCCGGAATTTACGCTGCATCCCGAAAGTCTCAGCTGCCAGCCACACCGTCTCCCACCAGCTTGTGCGGACCGGCGATATCATCGACGCGGGTTTCTGTGCGGTGCGGTCACGAGGAAGTACCCGATGAGCTCGGCGATCCTCGCAGCGATGTTTCGGCTGAATTGAGCCGGCTCGTTGAGCTCGGTGCCGGCCGTAATTCCGCCGGCTGCAAGCTGCAACAGCCCTGCTCGGAGACGCGGATGCGGGAGATGCACGTATTGAGCAACATGGACGCTCTTCCTTTGAGAACTGCACCGCGAATCCGGCTGGACCAGGCCCCTGGCCAGTCGGGCGTACTGCCAGGGGCGTGTAGTTCGGGGTCGCGGCGTCTTACATCGAAGTCGCCGCCGCAGCCCTTTCGATGACCTTGGCTACTACTGACGGGTGCGAGACCATCACCATGTGGGACGCACCCCTCACGACAACGGTCTCCTTCGCCCCCGCACGCTGCGCCATAAAGGCGTGTAGAGCCGGCGGGATGACCTTGTCGGCGCTGCCATAGACGAACCATGCGGGAATAGTCATCCATGCCGGCGGACCGGAAGCTCCCGCGGCGGCCGCGTCGGTGACGGGGCGCTGTGTTGCCGCCAGGAGCGCGGCCTCCTTCTTCGGAACATCGGCCGCGAATACGGACCTGAATTTATCCTGCCGGACATAAAGATCATGGGTGCCGTCCGCCAAGGTGACCGGCGGAGCCAAAGCGCCGGAGAGAAGGCTGCCCGGAAATTTTGCCGTAAGAGAGAAAGCGCTCTCACCATCGTCCGGAGCAAAGGCCGCCACATAAACCAGGGCGACGACGTTCTCAGCGCCTGTCGCAGCGTTGGTGATCACTGCGCCTCCGTAGGAGTGGCCTACCAGGATCACCGGCCTTTTTATGTTTTTGACGATGCCAGCAACGTAGTTCGAGTCTCCCTCGAGAGAACGAAGTGGATTGGCGGCCACAACGACTGCATACCCGTCCGCCTCCAGCCTTGAGATGACGCCATCCCAACTCGAAGAATCTGCCCACGCACCGTGGACTAGAACAATGGTGTCCAATCTCGTTTTGGCCGGCGCGGCGGCCGCCGGATCCGTTGACATTACCGACATGCCGAGAGCGCTTACAGCGACAACCAAGGCACAACATGCTTTTCTGAAGTAAGTCACGCTTTGCATATAAGTTGCTCCTCTGGCGTTTCGAAAAGATGGTACTAACACTATGTTTAACATAAGTCTCGCCGCTCGCCGAACCACTGATGACTCTCGCAGCCAATGTGGTATTGGCACGCCGCGGGTTCACTCAGACAACCGGCCGTTCGAAGCGGCGCGACAGAGACTGGCATGAAGTTCCTTGGATCTGAAGTTACGAACCGTTAGGCCGTATAAAGCTTCGTTGGGCAAGTGACGGCCGTTGCGTGCGGGGTCAATGTCCAGACTGTCGGTCCGGCTCGGCAGGTGGCACGCGGCTGGCGTTTATAGCCTCTCTGAGCCCGAAACTCTCCGTCGGTGTTGGCAAAGGGTAGCCACAGGTAAATCCCAGACGGCCAAAGGTCCTCTTCCCGATCCCTGAGTGATCCCGTAAAGTGCCGAGCTGGTGGATCCTGTCGCCGAAGCAGAAGGAATGCGACACGAGGACCAGAGAGTCGGGTAGTCTGCGCTCGCCGAGATATCCGTCCGCGGGGGCGGTTACGATTGAGTGCCCGCAATGCCGAACAAGCTAATCCTCCCTGGGCGGCAGTCGATCGCAGATGACGTCGCGGGTGCCCGAGGCCGGGAGCGCTCCATGCCCCGATAGTCCGTAAGCTGGTCGTTGACGAGAACGTCCTCGGCAAACGTGGACGAAAATGTGTCGAAATTCGAGAGATTGGTCGCTCGGGTGTATGTTGCCACGGGTGCTGGTATCCCCACCCAGACCTCGTCAGTTGCGGCCGCACCGACGACGGGGTCTCCCTGCCCTTCGAAATGTGACATCTGAAACCACGCCTCCCTCGCTCGATCCCCAGGCGATCGTGCAGGGGGCGGCTATGCGCGGCAGGTCATTTGATGTTAAGCGGCGTAATCGGTCCGCTGGGCCACGATCGGCCCGCCCGCCCTATCAATTGGCGGTGATACGCCGCTCCAGTTCCGCCAAGAGTTCGCGCGCAAGTTGCAGGTCCTTTGTCTGGTATCCCTCCGTAAATTGCCGATACACGCGCTCCAGCAGTTCGGCGGCGTTTGAGGACTTTCCTTGGATGGACCACAACCGCGCGAGTCTCATTGCAGTCCGTAACTCGAGACTGAGAGCCGACTGTCCCCTGGCGTGCCGCATCGAGAGCTGGAACGCCTGTTCCGCAGCGACGGGGTCGATGGGTTCC